>NZ_JBHXTL010000001.1:0-217800 GCF_042677365.1 Kitasatospora sp. NPDC127116 | reverse complement strand
GCGCTGGAGCCCCTGGGGGGGGTGCCCCGGCCCCGCCTGTCGGGGGGGCCGGGGCCACCACGGGTGTGTTGTCAGCTGCTGGTCGTCAGCAGCCGGTTGGCCAGGGCGTCGGCGAGGCGGTAGGCCTCGTCGGCCGAGAGGGTGCGGCAGATGGCGTCCGCCAGCTCCTCCACGTTGTGCCAGTCGACGTCGCCGAGCTCCGCCTGCGGGGCGGCCGACGACTGCTCGTCCACCGGGACCACGGCCCGCTGCTCCGGCATCGGGAGCGGCTCGGAATTTTCCGCGGAAAATCGCTCGGGGCTCCGGACGGGCTCGGCGCTCGCGACCGGGTTACGGGGCGCGGGCTCCGGCCGGGGAGCGACGGGAGCCGGCGCCTTCACGGTGGCCGGTGCCGCCTCCGCGGCCGGCTGGGCCGCGGGCGTGGAAGCGGGTGCGGAGGCAGCCACCGCAGCGGGCTGCGGCGCGGGGGCCTCCGCAGGCGCCTTGGTGGCGGCCCTGGCCTCCAGCTTCGCGGCGCGCCTGGCGGCCACCGCGTCGGCGTCGGACTGGAGCAACTGCTCCAGCTCCGCGGTCTGCCCGGCCAGGGACATCGCCTCGATGCCCTTCACCGAACCGAGCCGGCGGGCGACGTTGATGGAGACGCCCTCCTCGCCGCGCGCCTTGGCCCGCACCTGGCGCTGCAGCTCGGGGTGGAGCTTCAGCAGGTTCTTGCGGTGCGAGATCCAGCTCTGGGACCAGCCCTCGGCCTCGGCGGCCTCCTTGGCGGTCGGGTACTGCGCCACGATGAGTATGACCGCGTTGGCCTCTTCGATCGGGTCGAAGTCCTTGCGCGCCATGTTCTCGTCGAGCGCGGCCCGCAGCAGGGTCGCCTTGGACTCCGCCACCGAGTCGTCCACGACGACGAGCAGCTGCTCGCGCCCGTACAGCTCAGCGGCGGCCCGCCGGCGGTTGCCGTTGACGATGACGACGTCCTGCGGTCCCGCGCCCAGCGTCTGCTGGTCCTCCGGCCACAGCCGCAGGTAGGCGGCCGGGGTGACGGCGAGGCAGCTCTGCAGCTGGCGGTCCTTGATGCTCGCCAGGTCGGAGAGGTCGCCCAGCTCGTCACGGGGGTTGCGCGGGTTGGGCAGGCAGTCGGCGGTGGGGATCCACTTGGCCACCGGGGCGCTGTTGTTGGCGCTGTCCACGCCGGGGGCGTCGACGACCGGGTCGCCGGCCATCGACGCGAAGGAGACACGACGACCCGCCATCAGCGGCCCCCGTAACCCAGCTCGAGGGACAGGCGGAAGAAGTCCTCACGGGCCCGGTAGGCGGTGCCGCTCTCCTTGTACTGGGTGACGACCGTTCCCTCGGCCACCGCCCGCGAGTGGATCTTGTACCGGCGCAGGACGGTCTTGGCGCGGGGCCACCCCTTCGCCGTGATGTACGCCTCGGTGTCCTCGAGGTCGGCGCGGCCGTCCCGGGGGTCCCAGTTGTTGACGACGATCCGGAAGGGGATGTCCATCGGCTCGATGACCTTCTGGATGGTCCGGGCCGTCGGGTCGAAGCACAGCGGCTCGGTGATCATCGGGACCAGGACGTCGTCCGCGATCTCCAGGGCCCTGCGCAGGATCTCCTCGTCCGCCAGGGTGCCCGGCGTGTCGATGAAGATGTGCTGGTACTCGTCCTTCTCACCGAGGACGTCGAAGGTGCACGCCGCGAGGTTGACCGTGGTGGTGGTCTTGCCCACGCCGCCCTTCTGGTTGGCGATGACGTGGATCTTCGCGCCGGTCTTCTTCAGGTGGATCAACTGCTCGGCATGGTCGTGTGCCGCCATGAAGTCGAAGGGCAGGTTGTCTCCCACCCGCTCGGCCCAGACGACGGCGGACCCCTGGGGGTCGGTGGACACGACAAGCACAGATGGCTTCATGATGTTCCGTTCTCTCCGTGGGCTTCCCGGGCCGACTGCCCGGTACTGCGGATGCCCGCCGCTCAAAGCCGTGGTCGGCGGACGGAGAACAGCATTCCAGATGATCAGCCCGGAGCCTGACACGACCCGCGTGTCATGGAGCACAAAAGGGATGGATCGCGGTGGCCGGACTTCCGGAGAACCGCTCTGCTTTCCTGAGTCGGCATCCAATCTCAAGGGCTACCACCTGCGGTGATGCCTGTTTGGCGGAGGGGGGAATTCATGAGCACTGGTCATTCACATGGGCGGGCGCGTCGTGCACGTGCCGGCTTTCACGACGCAGGCCGACCGTCGCGGCACGGCGAGTCCCGCCCGGAGCCGGCCACGGGTGACGGCCGGCTCCGGGCCCGACCTGGGCAGGGTGAACATCGCTGGCGCTCGCATTGGTCCCGGTGCGCTGCCCGTCGGCGAGCGGGCGGTCAGTGGGGTCCGGAACTGTGACGGGCATTCCCGACCGTGCGGATGCGGACATTGGACCCGGGGCAGCCTTGTCGGGCCGAACTTGGACGTGCGACCAGTTGACCGCGCCGCCTCGGAGCAGAATGGGACGCGAGACGGCGGTCCCGTGATCCTGCTGCTCGAAGTGCTCCTGTGTGGGTGACATGGCGGAGCGATGTGCGAAGGGTCGGCCAACCGACGAAGTAGCCCTGCTCGGTTGGGAGAACGGAGCGCCACGTCGACCCCTGCGCAGACGGGGCTGTGGACTCGAACTGATTTAATTGGCGCACTCCGAGCCGAATCACAGCAGGTCAGAAAGTGTAGGCCCCGCACGCGCGGGGATGGCTCCTGCGACTCGACGTCGCCCGGCGTGCGTTGGTCGTAGGCCCCGCACGCGCGGGGATGGCTCCGTCGACGGCCACCTGGTGCTCCACCTCAAGGAGTAGGCCCCGCACGCGCGGGGATGGCTCCCTGTGGCAGCAGGGTCTCGTGCCTGCGGACTCGTAGGCCCCGCACGCGCGGGGATGGCTCCATGCCTCCGGCCTCGAAGTTGCCGCTGGGGGTGTAGGCCCCGCACACGCGGGGATGGCTCCCCGGCCCGGCACATCAAGACCGGCGGCATCGGGTAGGCCCCGCACGCGCGGGGATGGCTCCAGCTTCGTGAGTTCTGCGTGCGTGACCACGGTGTCGGCCCCGCACGCGCGGGGATGCTCGTTGAGCGCTGGCGGCCAGTCGGGTTCGGCTCACACTGGTCTCCGCCCCGTTTGGCAGGCCGGATCTGCCCGACCGTCGTCCGGGCCAGCTGAACAGCCCTGAGGCAGGCGTCCCCATCCCTCAGGGCTCCGATGAGCGTTCCGTCACGGCAGAGCCAGCGAGGTTCAGGGGAACCCGTGGGATGTCGCACACCTCGACCGCACCGGCTTCACCTTGTTCCTGGGCGAAGCCGCTGTGGGCGTCGGCGGCTGGTCAGCGGGCGACGACGACCGTGATTGGCGTGTCGTCGCAGCCGGCCGCGATCTCGTGGAGCGCGTTCAGCTCGATGGGATCGACGGCGAGTCGCCAGCGGGTCTTGACGGCCACTCCGAGGCCCCGGACCTCGTCCTGCTGCTCACCGTGAACCGGAGCGCCGTCGGCGGCTGGTCGTACGGCTGGACAACGAGCGCCTGATCGGCGGCGAGGGCCCGCAGGGAATCGCACCGTCGGGGTCAGCAGACCTTCCGGTAGGGCACTTCGGGGAGGTACGTGTCCCAGTCGGTTTGCGGCAGTCCGCCTCCGGCTCGTTCGCAGATGTCGGCGGCTTCCCGGTCCGGGGCCACCACGACCTCGTGTCCTGGTACGTGTTCGGTCGCCATGCGCAGGGTGCGGTCGTCGGGGCTGAAGGCCAGGGAGAGGGTGGCGCCTCCTGGTGTGGGGAGGGCGGGGCCGAGTGGTTGGTGGGATGCGAGGTCCCACATCCGCAGTGTGCCGTCGGTGCCTGCGGCGGCCAGGGTGCGGCCGTCGTGGGAGAACGCGATTGCGGAGATGGGGTCGAACACCCCTGCGGCGTTGGGTCTGAAGGTGCCGGGCAGTACGCCCAGGTTCCGCTCGGCATTGCCGTCCCAGAGTGTGACGCGGCCGCCTTCGTCGCCGGTGGCCAGGTACCCGCCGTCCGGGCTGAAGGCCACGGCGTGGGTCGTGTTCTGGGTGAGCGTACGGGGGTTCACCTGGCCCGATGGCAGGTCGGCGAGTTGGTTGTGCGAGGTGACGAGGAGTTGTCCGTCCGGCCGGGCGGCGAGTTGTTCCCCGCCGACGCCGGAGATCACCCGTGTTCTGGCCCTCTGGGACAGGTCCCAGACTTCCACGGCCTCCTCCTGCGGCATCCGTGACACCAGAAGCGATCGTCCGTCCGGTGTGAAGGCGATCGCGTTGACAGTGGACACGGTGAGCCTCTCACCGGCCACGAGGTCCAGGGTCGCGGTGACGCTGGCGGTGGAGACGTCCCAGATGGACACCCTGGGGGGTGCGTCCCACTGCAAGCGGTCGAAGACGCCGAAGGCGAAGGCTCCCCCGTCGGGACGAAAGGCCGTGAGGACGGTGCAGGGCATGGAGCTCCGGCGCTGCGAGGTGCAGGACGTGGCGGGGAGGTCGACGGCGTTTCCCGGCCCGCGGAGATCGCGCAGTTGGAAGCGGTACATGTCCCCGCCCTCCGGCGACGCCAGCGTGGCGAGTGTGCTGCCGTCGGGGCTGAACACGGCAGCCGCGATCGGTCGGCTCGTCCAGGCCGGAGCGAGGCCAGTCGTGAGGTCGATGGTGCGGACCACCGCTCCGGTCGGGCCCTCCAGGTAGCGGATCCTGTGTGCGGCCGGATCCAGCCTGAACTGGCTGGCGTCGGTGTTGGCGAGCGGATGCCGCAGGAACGGGACCGATGGGGTGTCAAGGCGCCACAACAGCACCTCCTTGCCGTCCGACGCCACCATGAGCGTTCCGTCCGCGCTGAACGCCGCCTCCCTGATGTCGGCGTGCTCGATCCGCGGGAGCTCCGTTCCCGAGGCGATGTCCCAGATCCGGACTCCGCCGCCGTCGACGACTGCCAGCCGGCGGCCGTCCTGCGCGAACCCGACCGCCTGGTTGAGGCACTGCTGCGCGGTGACGTCGGGGGCCCAGGGGGTGGGGACCGGGCGCTGTTCGGGCACATTCCACACCTGGACGGGCTCGCCCGGAACGCACAGCGCCATCAGGCGGTCGTCGGGGCTGAGCGACGCATCGGGGTACGGGTAGTGCTGCATGCGGTCCTCCACCCACATCCGCCGCTGCCTGGCTTCAGGTACGCCGCGTAGCTCGTCGGGGACGACCGGCCTGCGCTCACCGCCCCTGGTGCGTCGTTCGAGCAGCAACCGGCCGTCGCGGACATCCCGGACCTGGACCACGTCGTCCTCGCCCGCGACAGCGTAGAGGAGCAGGGTCCGTCCGCTCGGGCTGAGTCGGGCCGCGGTCGGGTCCAGGCCGGGACCGGAGGAATGGCGTGCCACCGGGGCCGCGCCCGTACTCTCCTCGGGCAGGTTCCACACGTTCACATGGTCGTGCTCGAACACGGCGAGGGTCCGGGCGTCGGCGCTCATGTCGTCCACGTCGTCCGCTTCGGCCCCCAATCCGGGCAGCGAAGCCACCCGGCGGTGCGTGTCGACGTCCCACTTCACCACCTCGTCGCGGCCGACACCGACGAAGGTGCGGCCGTCGCCGCTGAGGAAGTGGGTCTGCGGGACGGATTTGCCGGAGGGCGGGTCGGTGAAGACGTCCTGATCCGGCTGGACGGCGGCGCCGAGCAGTGCGGACCGTGACTCGGGAAGATCGGCGGTCTTCCACGCGGCGAGGCTCAGCCGCATTGCCGTGAGGGGGTCGGAGGTGCGCATGCCGTCCGCCACCGCGGCGGCCCGGCGGGCGGCGGCCTCCGTGCGACGCCGTTCGCCGGTCCGATTCTGCTGCCACGCGATCACCCCGGTCAGCAGGACGAGGACGACCAGGGCGGACAGCGTGCCGAGGAGGGTGCGCAGCCGTCGGGCTGAACGTGCCGTGCTTCGCTGTTCGCGGCTTCGGGCGGCGAGAGCGGCCCTGACGAACTCGAACTCCAGCGGGGTGAGGTCGTCGCGGTGCCCGCCGGTCGCGAAGGCCGCTTCGGCCGCTGTCAGAAGAGTGCCCCGGTAGAGCGCTCCGGGATCGCGGCCCAGGTCCTCCCAGGCCTTGGCGGCCTCGGTGAGGCGCCGGTGCTGGCGCAGCCGGTCGCGGGCGTCGTCGACCCACGCGTTCAGCCGCGGCCAGCAGCTGATCAGTGCCTCGTGGGCGAGGTGGACGGTGTCGCCGTCCAGGGTGATCAGCCGGGCGCGGGCCAGGCCTTCGAGAACCCCCGCGGTGCCGGTGTCGCCGGTGCCGAGGGATTCGAGTTCGGTGCGGTCGGCGGGACGGCTCGTGTCCTGAGCGCCGTCGCCCGGGGTGACCAGTCGCAGCAGGATGCGCCGGGCAGTGGTGGCCTGTTCCGGTGTCAGGCCGCCGTAGGCCCGCTCCGCGGTGCGGGCGATGGCGCCGCGTACCCCGCCGGCGGCTTCGTAGGCGGCTTCCGTCAGTGTCCTGCCCTTGCGGCGGCGCCACGTCTCCAGCAGGGCGTGCGACAGCAGCGGGAGCCCACCCGGTTCGCCGTCGACCTCCTCGATGATCCTTGAGGTGAGGGCGCGTTCGACGATCAGGCCCGCGCCGGCGGCCGGCTTGACGATGGCCTCTCGCAGCTCGGCCGGGCCCATCGGCCCGACCAGCAGCGTGGCCTCCCGCAGGGCGACGGCCAGGCCGTGGTGGTCCGCGCAACGGCCGAAGAAGTCCGCCCGTACCGCCAGGACCACCCGTAATCGGCTGTCCGGATCACACGCTGCCAGCAGCAGGTCGAGGAAGGCCGCGCGTTCCGCCGGTTCGGTGCACAGCGTGAACGCCTCCTCGAACTGGTCCACCACCAGCACCGTGTCGCCCGCGCCGTTCGCGGGCGCCATCAGCTCGGCATGGTCGGAGGCGGGCCGCGGGCCCGGAGTGAGGATCCGGATGGCGGCCGGACCCGTGCCCGTCGCGCCCCGGTCCCGGAGCGCCGGAATCAGTCCGGCGCGCAGCAGGGAGGACTTGCCGCTGCCCGAGGCACCCACGACGACGACCAGGCGACGGGAGTCCACCAGGGCCAACAGGTCGGCGACGAGCCGGTCGCGGCCGAAGAACCGCTCCCGGTCACCGGGTTCGAAGCGGGCCAGGCCCCGGTACGGAGCATCGGCGTCGTCACCGTCCTCGGCTGCCGCGTCCCGCGCGGCGGCGTGCCAACGCCGCTCCCACTCCGCGAGGTCCCCGCCACAGGCCTCCACGTAGGCCAACGCCACCGGCAGCGAGGGAAGCTGCTGACCGCCGGCCGCCCGCGACAGCGTCGCGACCGAATACCGGGTACGGCCGGCCATCGCCCGGTAGGTGAGGTCTCCGGCTTCCCCGCGCAACCGGCGCAGCTCGAACGCGAAGCGTTGGACCGGCCCTGCGGCCGGATCCAGCGGGCTCTCCTGGCGCCCCATCCTGTGTCCTCCCCCACTCGGCGACACCACCGGACCGGCGTCAACCTACGGGCCGGGGAAACCCACCACAACGGCTTCTCATCAGCCTGTCTCGTTCCAGCGGTCCTTCCGACCTGCGGAGCGGCATTTTGTTTCGTCCGGCAAGCAGGGCTGCGCAACAACCGGCCGGCTGTGAAAACTCGAACCGTGCCGGGGCCGAAGCACAGCAACGGCCGGCCCTGACGCCGGCGCGACCACGCCCCGGGGACACCACCGCCCGTACGGGCCGTGTTCCGCCGCACCGGTGAAGCGCAACGGCATTCCGAGACCCTGCGGCTCTCGGAATGCCGCACAGTCCCCTCCGCTCCCCACACCGAAAGGAGACAGCGATGTCTCTCGTCAAGATCCGTACCGCGATGATCGCGTTCGCGTCGAGCGCGGCACTCATCGGCGGCACCGTCGTTCTCGCCGCTCCGACCGCATTCGCCGCCACGCCTCAGGTCACGGCCGGCTGCTACGGGTCCTCCTGCAACAGGCAGGACCCGGTGGACATGGGCTGCAGCACGGACGCCTACACGGTGGAATCGGTGGATTCGGCGAAGGGCACGATCGAACTCCGCTACAGCCCTTCGTGCAGGGCGAACTGGGCCCGGATCTCCGGCGCCTCGAACGGGCAGGAGTTCTACGTGTACAACGAAAGCCTGGTCGTGTGGTGGCACGCGATCGGCTCCACCGGATACGGCGACATGGTCGATGGCTCAGGCAAGGCGCGTGCCTGCATCTCTAGCGGCGCCTGCACCGGGTGGCACTGAGGCTCCTTCGCCCGTTCGGGCATCCGGGAAGCTGCCGTGGTAGCGCAGCTCCCCGTCCTCGGCGGGGTCGGCAGCTGACGCCCGGGTGGGTGTGGCCCACGGTCAGCACCCCACCCGCGGTCCTGCCATCCCGTGCCTCGCCGGGCGCACGCCGACACACGCCGACACACGCAACTTCTGCCGATCCCCTTCTTACAGGGAAGGAAATCCGAGTGAAGCGTACGAATCGTCTGGTCAGGGTCCTGGTCGGTCTCGCGGTGGCCGCGACGGCGCTGGGCGGACTCGCCGCTCCGACCGCATCCGCCGCCACGCCCCGAGTCACCGCCGGCTGCTACGGGTCCTCCTGCAACGGACAGGACCCGGTGGACATGGGCTGCAGCACGGACGCCTACACGGTGGACTCGGTGGCCTCGACGTTGGGCACGATCGAACTCCGCTACAGCTCTTCGTGCAGGGCGAACTGGGCCCGAATCTCCGGCACCTCGATCGGGCAGAACTTCTGGGTGCAGAACACGAACCAGAACATCCACGGGTGGATCGCGACCGGCTCCACCAGCTTCGGCAACATGGTCAACGGTTCGGTCCAAGCGCGAGCCTGCATCGATAACTGGGACCAGCCCATCTGCACCGGCTGGCACTGAGGCCCCTCTGCCCGTTCGGGGATCCGGGGAGCTGCCGTGGTAGCGCGGATCCCCGTCTTCGGCAGGGCCTGAAGCTGACACATCGGCGGAGCCCGAAACCCGCAGCGCGGGCATTCGCATGGCTCCGACCGTTCCGCCGGGACGGTCCGAAGCGGGTTCGGCGCGACCACCCGGGTGGGGCGTGACCGTCAGTCACGCCCCACCCGTGCCCCTGCCATTTCCACTGCCCGGCCCAGCGCACTCCGAAATCAGTCCGGGCGAATTCTCGCCGATGAAATGAACCGCCACACGGAGATCAAACCCGAGGGAGAGAAATGAAGGGCAACTTCAAGGCAGCCGCAGCATCGCTGATCGCAAGCGGAGTGCTGCTGATGGCATCGCCTGCAACGGCAACCGCGGCCGAGGTCCCCTCGCGCCTCGGAACGGATCAGGCGGCCGCCGGATACAACGGCGCCTGCGGCAGCGGATACCGGGTCATCGACAGTCTGCGACTGGAGTCGGGCGCCAACATCTTCCTGACCTATTCGGACAGCGGGTTCAACTGCGTCGTGACGGTGGCCGAATACCCCGGGTCCGCCCGATCCATGGACGCGTGGATTCAGCGGACCGGCGACTACGCCTCCCGTCATTCCGACAGCGGTAACTACACCGCTTACGCCGGCCCGGTCTTCGTCTACGCCGAGGGAAGCTGCGTGGACTGGGGTGGCTCGTACACCTACGGAAAGTACTGGCAGAACGCCGGGCACTGCGGTTGATCCCGCCGTCGCGGCGCTCTCCGATCCCCCGCATTCCCGGGAATTCCGACCCGGATCATCCACCCCACCCGCTCGGTCAGTCGCACAGGGAGTCCAAGTGAGGAAAATCCAGTCGTTCCGCCTTCGCGCAGGAATCGCCCTGTCGTCGGCGCTCGTGGGCCTCTTCGCTTTTCCGCAAGCGGCCGCAGCAACTCCGGTGAACGGGACCTACAACGGATCGTGCGGCGCCGGATACAGCGAGGTCGACTCGCTCGACATCAGCGGATACGGGCGCACCTTTCTGACCTGGAACAAATCCAACGGCTACAACTGCGTCGTCACGCAGAAGTACGGGGCGAACGACGGACCCGTCGAGCTCTACTACATGACGGCCTGGATCCAGCGGACCGCAGACGGCTTCGAGGAGGAGGACAAGAACCTCTACCACCACTACGCGGGTCCGGTGTACGCGAACGGGCGGGCCACCTGCATCAACTGGGGCGGCTACGTGGACGACGCACCCACCGGGGCGTACCAGTACAGGTCGCACTGCGGGTAGCGAGGAGAAGGAGGAACGATCATGATCGTCGAAGCACTCCATTGCGGTGGGGTCGGCCCTCGCGAGGGTCCCGGACGGCTCCGGGGCCTCAGAAGTTCCGTTCCCGCCGTCATCGCGGGAGCCATGACGATGGGACTGCTCGCCCTCGCCACTCCCGCCGCCCACGCTGACGCGTCCGGAGTCTGCGGGAACGGATACAAGCTCATCGACTCCGCGCCGGTCGGGAACCTCGGAACGGCCTACCTGACCTGGAGCGCGGAGTCGGGCCGCAACTGCCTGGTCGTCGTGCGCAGCCACCCGGGCGCCGCCCTCTCGATGAATGCCTGGATCGGGCGGGACGACGGCATCCAGGACATCGACTCCGGCTACTACACCTCGTACGCCGGCCCCGTCTCCGTGGACGGCCGCGGCACCTGCATCGACTGGGGCGGTGTGATCCACGACCAGGAAGTCAGCCGCTGGCACACCCACTGCGGATAGCCCTGCCGCTCGGGAGGGGCGCCCAGTCCGACGGCCTCCTCACCTGACGAGAAAGGAGGACACCCGCTGGCCGGCGCGCCCACCGTGGGGCTTGCCCCCGTGACCCTGGCGCCCGGGACGGCCACCGCAACCACCAGCGCCCACAGCGGAGTCTGAGGCGCCGGCTGCTTCTCCTCGTACGCGGGGCCGGTCTGCCTCTACGCGAAGAACTTGTGCATCCACTGGAGCGGCGGCATCGGGGGAGCAGCGACAGGATGCTCGCAGGTCATGTCAGAGCCGACTCCTACTGCAGGTGACAGTCCGAGGACCCGGCTCCCCGGTGCCCGGTGGTGAAGTGCACATCAGGGGCACTGCGCGGGCGGCACGTCGATCGGCAGAAGAAAGAGACCGGGAGGCCCGGCAGCCGTCATGGGTGCCGGGCCTCCCGGTCGTCGGCCGGTGACATGTCGGGTCCGACCACAAGCTGGTCGACGTGCCGTACGGCTCAGTCCCGCCGGCGGGGAGCCTCGTCGTCCGGGGGGTCAGGGCCGGCGAAGTGGAAGGGCACCGACGGGTGCCCGGCCAGGGCCGGCCCGCGCGTTCGGCGGCCGCGGCGCATGCGAGCTGTCCACCGCCGGCCTCCTCCACGCCGTCCGGGTAGCGCCTCGCCGTGGTGGAGTGGATGGTGGCCAACGGATGCTCCTGCGCGGGGTCCCCGGTGATCGCCAGCAGGACCGTGAACCAGCCGTGGACGGTGTCGCCGTCCCGGACCGCCTCGATCGCCACGACGCGGCCGGGGCAGCCGGCGGCACCAAGCGCCAGGGACTCCAGGTCGAGGGGGCTGTCGGGGCTCCGGGCGATCCGGTTGTCTTGGTGGGTGTAGCGGTCGTTGACGATCTCCTGGGCGATGCCGATGCCTATGCCGGAGGGGACACCGCCGACATCGAGGACGGTCCGCAGCGCGCGGAAGAGGCAGCCCTGGAGGATTTTCCTGTCCCACCCCCGACGCGGGCGCGGCAGCGAGGACGTCCTCGCCTGCGCCCCGGGCCCGTGGGGGAACGAGGCCCGCCCGCCCGGCCGGGATCGGAGTCCGGCTCGGCACCGAGTGCACCGCCGCGCCCGGGACGATCACGATCGGCGGGAGGGGAGCTCCCGCCGCGACAGCATCAGCTTTCGGCGTTCTCGGTCGATGTCGGTGACGACGACCAGGACTTCGTCGCCGACCCCTACGACCTCCTGCGGTGTCCGCACGGGTGTCCGTGCGAGGTCCTTGAGGTGGATCAGCCCCTCGACCCCGTCGGCCACCTGGACGAAAGCGCCGAACGGAACCAGCCCGGTGACCCTTCCGCGCAGTGTCCGGCCCGGCACGACGTCGTCGGCGAGGTCCTGGAAGGGGTCCGGCCGCGTAGCCCGCAAGGACAGCCTGGCCTCCCCGTTCGTGGTGTCGAACTGGAGGAATTCGCACGAGACGCGCTCACCGACCCGGACGATGTCCGAGGCCGTTTCGAAGCGACACCAGGACAGTTCGGGGAACGTGATGAACCCGACCCCCGGGAAGACCGGATGGGCGGGCCCGTCGTCCAGCGCCACGAACACGCCGAACGACTCGATCGACGCGACCGTGCCGGCCATGATCTCGCCGGGGGCGAGCAGCTTCAGAAAGGCCCACAGCTCCGGGTGCCCGGTGGCTGCCATCGACAGCCGCACCCCGCCCGCGGGCCGGTCGACGCCGATGACCTCAGCGGTGATCCGCCGACCGACCTCCACGCCCTCGGTCCGAGGCCGCCCCCAGGACAGGTCCAACGAGCCGACGAACCCCAGCGGTCTCGCCGGGAACCCGTCCAACGTCACCGCGACGCCGGAACGGGTGGTCTCCGATACGACCCCACCGCACAGGTCGCCGACGCGGATCGCTGACAAAAAGCTCCGTACGGCGCGGTCATCCGGTGCTTCGTCCATACCGGCAAGCCTTTCACGGAGGGAGGGGTGGGCCACCAGGAGGCGGGCGTCGGATCCGGCTCGGGCGGGGCCGAGCCGGTCCGGCCCGTCTGCAGTTCGCTGCGCTCCCCCGCCCTTCTCCGCCCCGCAGCGCGCACCGCCGCCTACGCGCCGACCGGCTCCGACCGCACGAAGGACGTCCTCGCCGCATGCCGTTCCCGTCCGCTCGTCCGTCCGTCCGCCGAGCAGTACCCGGCCGCATGTACGGGCTTGGCATGAGACAGCGACGTTGATGGCGCCGGCTGCCGCAGATGAACGCGGTTGCGACCTCCGGGGACAGCGGCCACCAATGCTGCCCGCGCACCATGCGAAGCCCTGGCACGGCTGACAGCGAAGCCCGGAACGACCCGTCGTCCTGACCACGGCCCGGGGCGGCCCTGCCACGAGTCCTGGCCTGACTCAGACTTCCGTGTCGCCCTTACGGGAAGTCAGATCTTCGGCGCCAGGCGATGGCGGTTCGGATGGGCACGAAGCCGAGGCGAGGTGAGCTCCAGGGCCCGGTTGTCGAGTCCGGCGCTCATGTGATCGAGCCAGCGTTCGTACCAGTCGAGGAAGTCGGTGGCGGAGGAGACGTTGGGACCCCAGTAGCCGTCACTGTTGCCGATGAGGACGCGGCCCACGAGAGGACCGTTCACCGCGATGACGCATACGTCGGTGCAGCCCATCTCGATGATGTGGAGGAAGAGGTCGCGTGCGTGCGCCCCAGGTTCCGGGCTTCCGAAGCCCCGCGGTGCTCCCGGTTCTCCGCGCGGATCCATGACCAGCAGGGAGCATCGCTCCAGCGGCATGAGACCGTAGAACGGTGCCGCCCCGGAGCCACCGATGTGCGTGAGGAACTGCCGGTGGGCATCAGGCACGATGATGTCGTGTTCGGCCTCGAACGCAGCGACGCGTGCTTCCGTCAGCTTCGGACCGAGGTGGAACTTGTGCTGCTCTTCCCCGAAGGAGTGGCTGCGCACCGGTTGGAACGGGATCGCGGCCAGCTTGCGGCGCAGGCGGGGTATGCGGGGATCCATGGTGCGTCTTCTCTCGTTCCCGCCACCGTATCGGAAGCCGGGTCAGTGAATCCCGATGTCGACCAGAACCGTCCCGTGGGCGCGATCTTTGTGCGGGGCGTACTCATTGACGCCAACGACCTGCGGGGCCGGTGGCCCTCGAACGGGAAGGGAAGTGTCGGCCCTGTTAGCCAGCGGGGCCTGGATTCGAACTGAATGAATTGGCGTACCCTGAGACGGATCGTGGCAGGTCAGGAAGTGTCGGCCCCGCACGCGCGGGGATAGCTCCGGCCTGGTGCTCGACCTCATCCAGTAGACCCCGTCGGCCCCGCACGCGCGGGGATAGCTCCCGCTCGTGCACCTCAGGGAAGGCAATCGCGCGGTCGGCCCCGCACGCGCGGGGATAGCTCCGGTGATCACGAGCAAGGGGACGAAGGAGTGGAGTCGGCCCCGCACGCGCGGGGATAGCTCGAAGGAGATGGACGACCAAGGGTCCCCGGGTGTGTCGGCCCCGCACGCGCGGGGATAGCTCCCTCCAGTGCCACAGGCCGGGCAGGCCCCAGGGGTCGGCCCCGCACGCGCGGGGATAGCTCCAGGTCGGCGCGCAGCTTCTGCTGCTCGTCCAGGTCGGCCCCGCACGCGCGGGGATAGCTCCGCATGCAGGCCGCCCGTGCCTACGCCCGCCGAGTCGGCCCCGCACGCGCGGGGATAGCTCTTCAGCTCCGCCGCTGGTCGTGTGGCCTATGGTGTCGGCCCCGCACGCGCGGGGATAGCTCCCGGTCCGTCCTCGACGCCTCCCCCGGCGAACTGGCGGCCCCGCACGCGCGGGGATGGCTCCGACGAGCCATGCCGAGTGCGTGGCGTCCGTCCAGTTCTGAGCAGTTGACCCCACATCCGCTCCCCCGACCCGCCCGGGCGCCCGGTAGCGTCATGAGTACACCGAGTGACGGTGTGCCTCTTGCTCAGACAAGGACCCTTCATGCGCGTCTCCGTGATCGGCTGTGGCCACCTCGGCATTCCGCACGCGGCGGCGATGGCCGAGCTCGGCCACGAGGTCGTCGGCGTGGACGTCGACCGCGAAAAGGTCGAGCGGCTCAACGCCGGCGAGTGCCCGATCTTCGAGCCCGGCCTGCCCGAGTTGCTGGCCCGGCACGTCGGCAGCGGCCGTCTGCGGTTCACCGCCGACATCGCGGAGGCGGTCGCGTTCGCCGAGCTGCACTTCATCGGCGTCGGTACCCCCATCGACGCCGACGGCCGCTCCTACGACACGGGCCAGGTCTTCGGCACCGTCCGCCGGCTCGCCCTCCACCTCACCGAGCCCTGCACCATCGTCGGGAAGTCGACGGTCACCGTCGGCACCACTGCCGAGGTCACCGCTCTCGTCCAGCGACTGGCCCCGGCGGGCACCGGAGTCGAGGTGGTGTGGAACCCCGAGTTCCTGCGCGAGGGCCATGCCGTGGAGGACACGCTGCGCCCGGACCGCATCATCGCCGGGGTCACCGGCGCCGAGGGCGAGAAGGCGATCCGCGAGGTGTACGCAGGCATCCTGGACGCCGGTGTCCCGTTGTTCGTCTGCGACCCGGCGACCGCCGAACTCGCCAAAGGCGCCGCCAACACCTTCCTCGGTCTCAAGATCTCCTACATCAACGCGGTCGCGGACATGTGCGAGGCCGCCGGCGCCGACATCGCCCGGATCGTGGAGATCCTCGGCGTCGACCCGCGGATCGGCGCGGGCGGCATGCGGCCGGGCATCGGCTACGGCGGCGGCTGCTTGCCCAAGGACGTCCGCGCGTTCACCGCCTCGGCCCGGCAGCTCGGTGCCGGCGGCGCCGCCGACCTGCTGCTCGCCGCCGAGGGGATCAACGAGTCCCGCATCGGCGTCGCGATGGACCTCGTCGCCGACGCCCTCGGCGACCGGCCGCTCCGGGACGCCCGGGTCACCGTGCTGGGTGCGGCGTTCAAGCCCGGCACCTCCGACGTCCGGGAGTCCCCCGCCCTGGCACTGGCCCTCGCCCTGTACCGGGCCGGCGCCGTGGTCACCGTGCACGACCCGCAGGCCGTCGCCAACGCGATGGTCCGCAACCCCGAACTCGACTTCACCGCGGACCTGCCCGCCGCACTGGCCGGCGCCGAGTTGGTGGTCCTGGCGACCGAGTGGTCCGAGTACCGGCGGGCGGACCCCGGTGCCCTGCTGGATCTGCCCGCCGACCCCCTCCTGGTCGACTGCCGCACCACCCTCGACCCCGAGCCCTGGCGCGCGGCGGGCTGGCGCATCCACCAGCTCGGCAGGCCCGGAAAGTAGCGGAGCCCCATCGAGGGGCAGGGCCGCAGACTCGAAGCAGGTCCCGATCGGGCGGCGATTCCTGCCGGACCGCCGGAACGACGCTCTCCGAGGGGGCGGACGGTGCACCTCCGCCCGAGGGGGTCCAGTACTGGTAGGAGTCTGCGGTCGGGGGATCTGGGTTCGTCCGTAGAAGCGGGCGGTCGGCGGCCCTGCGCAACGGTGACAGGCTTTCGCAGGAACGCAGGGCCGGAAGCACGCTTGTGTCGGCAGCGGTCGGGCAGACGATCTACAGAGTTCCGGCGTCCGGCCAGTGGGACCAGTGGGTGTTCGCCGGGAGCGTCGGTCGGTACCGGGTCGGGTCCCCGGAGTTCAAGACCTCGGCGATCATCCGGAACGTCTCGTGACCGCTGGGCATGACGTCCCAGGAGTCCTCCGGTTGGTTCCACTCGTCAAGTCGCATCAGCTCCGGCAGCTCGGAGGGAATGCCGGCCCGCAGCTCCGTCTCGTCGGCCAGCAGGAGCGTCCTGTTCGCCGGCGCGAGCAGGCGGAACACGTCCTGCAAAGGGGTGTCGGCGTCGGCGTCGACCGTCAGCGCGGTGCCGCGGACGACCACCGGGACTCCTCCCGCGTAGACCTCGGTGCCGGCGGGATCGATCTCCTCCATGTTGTCCACCCGTGCCAGGAAGTCGCCGAACCCGGGCTCGCCGCGCGTCAGGCAGTTGCCGAAGCAGTGCATGACGTCGATGAGGTTGCCGCCGCGCGGGTTGTAACCCAGCAGTTCGGCGACCACGGCCCAGCGCGTGCTGTCGCCGAGCAAGTGGATCCGCGCATCGACCGGGTAGTAGTAGCCGTTGTCGAGATCAGGGAACTCTCCCTTGTCCGCGCAGAGATCGAACTGTCCGAGGATCGACGAGGTTGTCATCACGTCTCCAGGCTAGGACCGGGCTCTCGGCCGCTCCCTGGCGGGAGTCCGCTGCCCGGTGGCGGCGGCTCAGGCCCGTGACCTGCTCGACGAACGTCCGCCGCCCGCAGGAGACGACTTCGCACGTGAAGCGCTGGACACGAAGCCGCAGCACCACCCGCCGTGCTGCCAGGGGAAGATCGGCGGGAAACCGCAGGTAGGAGCCGTGAACCCGTCCCGACCGGCTCCCCCAGCCCCGGGCAGCAAGCCGTGACCGTCCGGGATCTGACACCTATCCGGATCACGTCGCCGTTGTCCCGCACCGACATCACCCTGATCTCCGGAGCCGACAGGAAGAGCAGAGATCAACGGTCACAGGGAGGTGGCACACCGTAGAAGTTGGACCGGAGCCCTGGCTTTCGGACAGTCAGAGGTGGGGCCAGGGGTCGATGCCCTCCTCCTTGAGGCGTCGTTCCTCCCGCCAGTTCAGGAAGACCGGCTGGTCGGGGGAGAACATGCCCATGGGTTGAGGACTGATCTCGCCGGTCAGGAACCCGACGAGGAAGTCGACCATGCCGTAGTCGTACTCGACCCAGTCACCATCGCGGGTGAGTACGAGGGTGGTCCACCTGTCGGGATCCGGATCCGTGGTGTCCCAGAACGCCTGGCTGGCGCTGCAATCCACGGCCCATGAGATCTTCCCCTCCAGGGCTGGGCCGTCGGCGGGATCCAGATCGAGCAGCTCGTACCCGCACTCGATCAACTCCTCGAAGAGCAGGGGGCCGCGAGAACCCCGGGCGACCTCCAGCGGCAGTCCTATGGAGAGCGAGCAATTGATCGACCCACCACCGTAGAGGGAGACGAAGTCGCGGTAGTCCGCCGGAAATGGAGTGCCCCACCTTTGGGCCACCTCGTCCCAGTCGATGGGATCGCCGGCTCCGGGGTGCTGCGGCAGAATCCCAGCCAGTCGGGCAACACTCGGGTGCATCAGCAGCGCCTCTCGGAGAACTCGGGCAGAGGCTCCGCCGAGCGTTCGAATGTGCGCGCGACCCAACCACCGCGGCTTGAGACAGCCTATTGATCAGGTCCCCGCGAGGAGAACTCGGTGACCTCGCTGCCGGGAGATCCGCCGGCCGTCCCGCACTGTCTCCTGCGTCCGCAGCGTCTCGACGGTCGCCGCCGCCCGGCGCCGGGCGGCCGTGTCGGCAACGGCCCGGACGGCGTGGTCGGCGCCATGGGGGTCGCAGAGCGCCCGGACGAGCCCGGTACGGACCTCACGACCTGGTTTCCATCGCCTGCAGCCGGGCCCGGGCGTCGGCGACGACCCGTCCCGATTCCTCGGTCATCCGTCCGTCCGCGTCAGTGATCGGGCAACTCATGACCAAGACGGCGAGGCCGGCGAGATCCACCATCGTCACCACCTCCGTGTGTCGGCGGGAATCGTAGTGGGCGAACTCGTCACACGCTTCGACCAGTGCGGTGAACGACGGCAGCCGTTCCACGATCATGAACCGGAGGTCCCGCAGGACGCGCCGGGTGTCCCTGCTGCGCTCGTAGACCGCGGACGCGGCGTCCTCCACCTCGCTCATATCCGTCTCGGCCCGTTCCAGGGCCTGTGCCTTCTCCTGTTCGCCGCGCCTGAGTCTGCGGCTCTGCCACTCCCCGATGGCGGCCAGCGAGAGGACGGCCGGAGCCGCGACGATCAGGGACAGCACCGTCGTCCCGGCCGCCATCCCGCCACCACCCGCGGCCAGAGACCCGCCGCCGAACCACGCGAGCGTGGCACTGCTGGCCGCCGCCCCGGACAATCCCGAGATCGCCGTGCCGGTCGAGGCAGAGGCGAAAGCTCCCACCGCGAGATAGGCGCCCAGCCCTGCACCGGACCCGACGAGCGCGCTGCCCGCCAGCGTGCCGACCGCGGCCGCCACGGCACGTTCGCGCAGCCGTCGAAGCTCGATGCCCACCACGTCGCCGACGTTCGGCATCTCGATCGAGGCCGGCTCGACCGGATTGACGCGCTCAAGACGCCGGAAGGCTTCGCAGAAGGGGACCAGGGCCTCGTCGTAGAGCGCCTGCCGTGCCTTCTGCTGGGCGGCGTTCTCGGCCGCGGCCCGCTGATCGAGCTCCTCCTTGCACTCCAGCAGACGCTCGTACCTCCGGCGGTTCTCCTTCGCGAGCCTGACGGCGTCGACTATGGCGATGGCCACGCTGCCCCCCTTGATACCGGCTCGGAGATCCTAGGTTCTGTCCCGCCGATCATGTCCGGAGCCAGATGATGGTTGCTGCGACGGTGACGGTGCCCAGGTAGACGTATGCGCGCTTGTCGTACCTCGTGGACACAGCTCGGTAGTTCTTGAGCTTGTTGATCGCCCGTTCCACGGTGTTGCGCTTCTTGTACCGCTCCTTGTCGAAGCCGGGTGGGCGACCCCCTGCCCGGCCCCGGCGTACGCGGTTCACGGCCTGGTCACTCTTCTCGGGGATGACGTGGTGGATGCCGCGTCGCCGCAGGTAGCGGCGGATCCGGCGATTGCTGTACGCCTTATCGGCGCTCACGCTGTCCGGCGTGGTGCGCGGGCGGCCCGGCCCGAGGCGAGGCACCCGAATGCGTTCCATGACTGGCTCGAACTGCAAGCAGTCCGCCCGCTGGCCTGCCGTCAGCAACAGTGAAAGCACGCGGCAGCGCCCGTCGGCACTCAGGTGAATCTTGGTGGTGAAGCCTCCTCGGGAGCGACCGAGCGCCTCACCTCCTGCACCACCTCCGCCAGGCGGGCGCACAGTCTCACCCACGGTCTTCCGCTCTGGTGTGCCATCGCGGCCGCCCCTTTTGACGCGGCGGGCGGCGGAGCTTTCCGCGCGCCGGCCGCATGCTGGTGGGCACGGATCGAGGTGGAATCAACCGAGACGTCCCAGTCGATCCCACCGGCGTCATCGGCCTGGGCTTGCACCTGCTGGAGTAGTCGTTCCCAGGTTCCGTCGGCCGACCAGCGCCGGTGGCGCTCGTAGACGGTCTTCCACGGCCCGTAGCGTTCAGGCAGGTCACGCCACTGCACCCCGGCTCGCACCCGGTGCAGGATGCCGTTGACCACCTGATGATGATCGCGCCACCGCCCGCAGCGGTTGTTGCCCGTGGGTAGGAGCGGCTCCAGACGTCGCCACTCCGCCTCTGTCAGATCCCCCCGACCAGTCACGCAAGAGCCAACGAACCAGTGGGTGACATGGGCACGGTCAGCACCTGCGATGCCACCACGCCAACTCCGGGTCTTCCGTCGGCTCGTGATGCGTTCGCCCGAGGAGTACCCCGTCCAGGCGCTCGACCTGCACCCGGAGTTCGCTGGCAGCCCTCGGCGGAAGCATGAACAGAGCCTCTTGCAGCTTGTCCCGGGCCCAACCCTCGCCGCAGCAGGGACAGGTGAACTCCGCTTCCCACTGCCTCCACCGGCGCCTCGTGCCGTGAACGCGCACGGACCACACGCTCAGCGCCACCGCCACGATGCCCGGAGACAATCGCTCCCGTTCAAGCACACGGACAGCGGCATTCGCCGCTCCCGACAGACCTGGGACATCGCGATACCGCACCCAGGGCATACCCCAGCCGCATTCCCGCGGCCGAAGCGAAGCTGGTGTTCTACGAGGCACGGCCCCTTCGGATGCAAGTCATGGACGGCATCCTCCCACAGCCCAAGATCGGCCGGACAGAACCTAGTGCCGTACCGGGTGATGCCCTTCCGGGGGCTTCCCGGCGTTCGTCAGCGCGAGTGCGATCGTCACCTTCAGCGGCCGGCGGCTGCCGAGCGCCACGCCCACCGGCCTGTCCGCGGCGATGGCCGGCTCGGCCTGCACCGCGTGGCGCCGGTTCCTGGGCCGCCACCAGCGGTCCCGGTCCGCCGCCCTCGGCACATGCCCGGGCGAACCGGAGGATGACGGGCGTCGCCGCTGCGGCCTCCCTGCCCGGATGACCAGGCGGCTATGCGGACAGTCGCCGGAGCCATTCCCTCAGGAGTTGCTGTTCGGCGGGGCTGAGGGCGTTCTGGCCGGGCAGTGCCGCGCGCAGGGCGCGGGCGGCGCCGGCCGGTCCCGGTTCCTGGACGGCGGGTTCCCGGGTGGTGACGGTGGTGATCATCGATACGGACCTGGACGTCGGCGCGTTGTGGGCGGCGGTCGAGGAGGCCGTGCCGCGTACGGCGGTCGCGGGGGCGGTGGCGACCCTGGAGGCCCAGGTGCCGGAGGACGACGGGTCGGCCGAGGCGGACGTGCTGGCGGGCCTGTCCCTGTCCGAAGCTGCCACCGAGCACCTGGACCAGCTGGTCCGGGGTCTGGATGCCGCGTGGCGGCAGATGGCCGACCGGCTTCAAGAGGCCGGTGACGACGCGAAGGTGGAGGTCGTCGTCCCCGAGGCCGGGCGGCACCGGCTGGGTACCCAGTGCAAGAAAAGAAGGCTGATCGCCGAAAACCTGGCGTTCGCCGACCGACCGTGGCCCAGCCGACGAGTCGAGAGCAGGGGGCTCAGCGGGCCAGCAGGCCCCGGATCGCGGCCGCGATCTCGTCGGGTGCCTCTTCGGCCATGAAGTGCCCGGAGTGGGTCAGCCGGTGGTCCAGGTCCGGCGCCCACGCCTTCCACACCCCGGCAGCGTCGTAGCCGAGCCGCGCGCCCCAGTCCTGCTGGACGACTGTCACGGGCATGGCCAGCTGCGACCCGGCGTCCAGGTCCGCTTGGTCGTGCGTGACGTCGATGTCCGCCGAGGCCCGGTAGTCCGCGACGATCGACGTCACTGCCGCGGCGCTCGCGCGCAGGTATTCGGCACGTACGTCCTCGGGCATGGTGGTCGGGTCGTTGGCCCAGGCGTCGAGGAACGAGCCGAAGAACACGTCCGCGCTGCCTGCGATCATCGTCTCCGGCAGGCCCGGCGGCTGCGCCATCAGGAAGAGGTGGTAGCCGACCGCCGCCGAGACGCCATGCAGGACGTTCCACATGTCGAGCGTCGGCACGACGTCGAGGATGCCCAGGTGCGTGATGGTCTCAGGGTGGTCCAACCCCGCCCGGAAGGCGACCAGGGCGCCTCGGTCGTGGCCGACGAGGGCAAAGCGCTCGTGGCCGAGCGCCTCCGCCAGGGACACGACGTCGGCGGCCATGGTGCGCTTGGCGTACACATCGGGGTCGGTGGCCGCCGGCTTGTCGCTGGCGCCGTAGCCCCGCAGGTCAGGACAGATCACCGTGTGCTCGTCGGCGAGCCGCGCGGCGACGTGTCGCCACATCAGGTGGGTCTGGGGAAAACCGTGCAACAGCACGACCGGGCTTCCGCTGCCGCCGACAGCTGCAGCCAGCTCCACACCGTCCGCACCGGGCAGGCGGACGTGATCGAAGCCGGGAATGGTGAGCGTCATGAAGGACCACCCTTTCGGGTCGGGGACTTGACCGGATCATCAGCTTGGGCGACGGCGATCAGCAACCGATCAGTGCGGTTGGGCGCAGCCGACCCCCGGCACGGAGGATGAGGGCATGCGAATCGACGTGCTCGGTGTGGTGCGGGCCCTCCACGACGACGGCCGCCCGGTCGACCTGGGCGGACCCCGCCATCGTGAGGTACTCGCCCGGCTCGTCGCCGCCGAGGGACGGATGGTCACCACCGACACCCTCGTCAATGACCTGTGGACCGATCCGCCTGCCCGCGCCGTCGGCGCTTTGCGTACCTTCGTCGCCGCGCTGCGCCGCGCCCTCGAACCCGACCGACCGCCCCGCAATCCGCCGCGCGTCATCGTCACCGAAGGTCCCGGCTACGCGCTGCGCCTGCCGCGCGAGGACGTGGACGTCCATCGCTTCCAGGACACCCTGGCCCGAGCCCGCCGCAACCCCGCCGCGGTGATCGGCCTCGGCGCGGCACTCGCGGCCTGGCGAGGACCCGCCTACGCCGATGTGACCGGCTCCGCATGGGCGCAGCGCGAGCGGACCCGGCTGGAGGAATTGAGGTTGGAGGGGGTGGAACTGCGCGCCCGGATCCTCCTCGACTCCGGGGAAGGGGCCGATCTCGTCGCCGAACTGGGTGCCCATGTCGCCGAACACCCGTGGCGCGAGCCGGCCTGGGAGCTGCTGGCCCGCGCGCTGTACCGCGCGGGCCGCCGGGCCGACGCGCTGGCCACCCTCCGCCGTGCCCGCGCGATGCTCGTTGACCAACTCGGACTCGACCCCGGTGGCGACCTTCAGCGCCTGGAGACGGACATCCTCAACGGGTCCGCGCCCCCCGAAGGAGCACGTACGGCGTGGACCGGCCCTGGTGTCCGGCTCGGCCCGCGCACCACCGTGGATCTGGCCCGCACCCTCGCACTGGCGGGTGGCGACGCCCTCGTGCGCTCGCGGCGCGACCGCCTCGCCGCCATCCAGGCGGCGGAACGCACGGGAGACCTCTCCCTGACCGCCCGGATCATCGGCGCCTACGACGTGCCCGCCATCTGGAGCCGGGCCGACGACCCCGAGCAGTCCCGCGCCGTCGTCGCGGCTGCCGAGCGCACGCTCACAGGGCTGGGCCCAGACGGCCCCGCCGACCTGCGCGCCCGCCTCCTGGCCACGGTCGCCGTCGAGAGCCGCAGCGCCGATCTGTCCGGGACCGAGCTGAAGCACGCGCAGCAGGCGGCGCGTCAGGCCGAGGAGCTGGCACGGGACCTGGCCGATCCCGCCCTGCTGGCCTTCGCCCTCAACGGGGTGTTCCTGCAGTCCTTCAGCAGCCCCGGGCTCGCGGCCGCACGGGACAGGACCGGCGCCGAGATCCTCGACTTGTCCACCCGGCACGAGCTGCCGAACTTCGCCGTGCTCGGCCGACTCGTCCGCCTGCAATCCGCCTCGGCCCTCGGCGACCTCGACGCCGCGACCGCGCACGCCAACGCGGCCGACCAGCTCGCCGCCACCACCGAGGCGCCCCTCGTCCCCGTCCTCACCGGGTGGTTCAGGGCCCGGGCCACGGCCGCCCGCAGCGCCGAACCCGGCGGACCGACCGCCGCCACGGCAGCAGCGCACTACCGCGCTGCCGAGGACGCCCTCCGGACGGCCGGAATGCCGGGGCTGCACCGCGGCCTGTTCCCGCTCGCCCTACTGGGACTGCGCCTGCTGCACAACCGGCCCGCGCCCACCGACCCGCACCTCGACTGGGGCCCGTACAGGCCCTGGACGCGTCCCCTCGTGCTGCTCGCCCAGGACCGGGGCGAGCAGGCTCGTACCGCCCTCGCTGCGGTGCCCGAGCCACCGCGTGACCACATGCAGGAAGCGCTGTGGTGCCTGACCGCCCGCGCCGCCGTGGGCCTCGGCGAGCGCGGAATCGCCGCGCGCGCTGCGGCTGCCCTGCGTGATGCCTGTGCAGAACACGCCGGCGCCGCCAGCGGAATGCTGACCCTGGGCCCGGTGGCGCGGTACCTGGCAGAGGCGGAGGCATGCGCCGGAGCGGGGTGAGCGACCGCAATCCGCGAACGCCGGGCCCGTCCGCGCTCACCCCACGGCCCCGGCGGAATCAGGTCGCATGACGTCGTTGACCTGCGTCGGTATTGCCGGAGAGGTCGGCCATCGCCCCTCCGGGGTGGATGCGACGAGTTGTCGGAGGGTCTCCGGTTCGGTTCAGCTGCCGTAGCGCCGCTGCCTTGCGGCGAAGCTGCGGACGGCGCGCAGGAAGTCGACCTCGCGGAACGCGGGCCAGTAGGCCTCGCAGAAGTACAGCTCCGAGTAGGCGCTCTGCCAGAGCAGGAAGTTGGAGAGCCGTTGCTCTCCGCTGGTGCGGATGACCAGGTCGGGATCGGGCTGGCCGGCGGTGTACAGGTGCGGGGCGATGTCGTCGACGGTCAGGGCGTCAGCAACCTCGGTCAGTGACGCGCCGGCTTCGGCCCGCGCGTACATCAGGTCGCGCATGGCGTCGACGACCTCCTGGCGGCCGCCGTAGCCGACGGCCAGGGCGACGTGGGCGCCGGTGGTGCAGGTTCGGGTGGCCTCGACCGCCTCCTTGAGGGCGCGGGCGGTGCTGTCGGGCAGGGCGTCGGTCATTCCGGCGAGGTGGACCTGCCAGCGGGCGTCCGGGCGGGTGAGGCGGTCGGTGACCACCTGCTCGATCAGCCGCATCAGGTAGGTGACTTCGGCGTCGCCGCGGCGCTGGAGGTTCTCGGTCGAGCAGACGAAGACGGTGATGTGCTTGATCCCCAGGGCCTCGCACCAGGAGAGCACCTCCTCGACGTGTTCGGCGCCCGCCTTGTGGCCGAGGCTCGGGTTGGCCATGCCCATCTGTCGGGCCCAGCGGCGGTTGCCGTCCATGATCAGCCCGACGTGCCGGGGCAGTGGGCCCGCCATGACCTCGCGGCGCAGGCGGCGGGTGTAGAGGGAGCGGAGCAGGTCGGGCATGATCACCGTCCAAGTGGGATGGGAGCGGCCCGCCGGTTCAGGCGGACCCAAATCAGGGGGCGTCGTGCGGCCTACGGCCCCGATGGCAGGTCGCGCAGGTCGCTCAGGGTGCCCGCGCACACCGCCGTCAGCAGGAGCAGGCCCACGCCGATGCCGGCGCCGAGCGGGTGGAATCCGTCAGCGGCGATGGAGAGCCCGAGGATGGTCGCGCCGCCGGTGGCGCTGGCACCGGCGAGGGTCCGTACGCCGGCCCGGAGGCGGCCGGTGCCGGGTGGCACGACGGCGTCCGCGCCGACGCCGGTGAAGATGCGGGGGATCTGGATCGCGCCGAGGCCGAGGGAGATCCACCAGGCGGCGAGCACGGCGGTGCGCAGGGTGGGCGGCGAGGCGTCCGCGTCCACGCCGCCGTGCACCAGGACGACCACGGTGGTGCCGAGGAGCGTCGGTACGGCGAGACGGCGGAGCGCCCACCCCAGCAGTGTGATCGCGGCGCTCGGCGTGGGCCGGGGCCGGGGTGCGACGAGGGCGATGCCGAGCAGCAGCAGGGTGGTGCAGCCGTGCATGACTCCGTTCCGCACGCCGTCGGCGGGCAGGGGGCCGGCTTGTTCGGCGGCCAAATGGCTCAGGAACCAGGCGGCGAGGGCGACCGTGATCCCCATGGTGGCCACCCGCCGCTGGCGCTGCGCCGGGGAGTCGGCGGGCCAGTGGGCGGGGTGCAGCCACATGTCCACGATGCCCGCGACCAGGTTGGGCCACGACTTCCAGCCCGCGCCGCGGGCCTCGTCCTCCACCATCGAGCCCCAGCGCTCGCGGAAGGCGTCCGGGTAGAGCCTGACCAGGCTCCGGGCGACGATGCTCACGCCGGGTTCACCCCCAGGCGCCGTAGTCCCGCGTTCGCAACGCGGGCCATGGCGCGCAGTTCTCGTTCCAGGACCTCGCGGCCGAGGGGCGTCAGCTGGACCGGGCGCTGGCGGCCCTGCCCGTCGAGCGGTTCGATCAGCCGCTTCGTCTCCAGCCTGGCCAGCGCCCCGTACAGGCTGCCGGGGCCCAGCCGCTCCCCGGTCAGCTCCTCGATCGCCGTGTTGATGGCGTATCCGTGCATCGGCCCGTCGGCCAGCGCGCAGAGCACCAGCGTCTGGGCGTCGTTGGCTTGCATGTGTCGTTCCTTCCGATCTGACGGAGCACCATACTACGTGCCGCGAACTACGTGCCACGTACTACGCGATGTGTACTATCGCCGTCATGCGCAACGACGTGACGATCGATCAGCTGGACGTCGGACACCCCGCTCGGCCCACCGCGGCCGCGGCGCTGTCGACGTCCGCCGCCGGCGCCGCCGCCTTCACCCTGTTCGCCTACCTGACGACGCAGGTCCGCTCGGTGCGGGCGGGCAGCCCCTGGCAGGGCGATCCGTACGACGCGGTGGTGACCTTCACCATGTTCTTCGTCCCCCTGCTCAGCGCGCTCGGTGCGGTCCGGGTGCTGCTGTGCCGGCGCGACCGGCCGCTTCCGCGCTACCGGGTCGAGCAGGTACTTCGGGCCGCGCTGGTCTGCACGCTGCTCGTCGCCGCCACGCTCGCCACCGACTGGGCGGCGGTGGCCGCGCGGGCGGACCGCGCTTCCTGGGACGGTGGCACCCCCTGGCTGATCGCGTCCCTGCTGCCGCTCACCGGGGTGACGGCCGGGAGCCTGCTGCTGCACCGCCGGGCGATCCGACGGCTGCCGAAACCGGTACGCGGGGCCGACGACGCGGCCGACGGTGCGGGCGGGGACTGGCTGGACGACCTCGCGCCCCTCGCGAACCTGCTCGCCGGCCCCCGCTCCCGCGCGGGGCGCGCACTCGCCGCGCTGATCGGCCGCGGCACGGTGCTCGGCTTCGTGCGTCGGCGCTTCGCCCCGCTCGCCGCCGCGGCCGCCCTCACCGCCGGCCTGCTGGTCGCCACGGGACTGGCCTCCGGCGAGGGCTGGCCCGGGGTGCTGCTCTTCACCGTGGAGGCCGCGGTCTTCGCGGGCGGAACCTTCGCCTTCGTGATGATCTGCAACAGCGTCCTGCGGTTCG
This sequence comes from Kitasatospora sp. NPDC127116, assembly GCF_042677365.1. Classification (NCBI taxonomy): domain Bacteria; kingdom Bacillati; phylum Actinomycetota; class Actinomycetes; order Kitasatosporales; family Streptomycetaceae; genus Kitasatospora; species Kitasatospora sp. NPDC127116. Next base: position 190,562 of record NZ_JBHXTL010000001.1, on the reverse strand, counting down.
CCGCCTCCCCTCCCGCATCGGGGACGCGACGGGCCGCCCGGATCGCGACCACCGCAGGCGCGTTGACACTGCCGGTCTCGTTGGCGCTGCGGGACACCGCCTGGCAGCTGCTCGGGCTCGGCGACCACGTCGAATCCATCGGACAGTGGGCGGCCTTCGCACTCGCCTGTGCGCTACTGACGGGCGCGCTCACCTTCGGTGCGGCCGCAACCGGAAGCCGGGAGTGACAGCGGGACGCGCCCACTACGGGGACGCACTTGCCACTCCGGGAGTGCCGGTCGCACGTTGAGCCCACCAGCGGCGCGTGACAGGCTCGTGCACCATGATCGATGATTTCGCGAAAGAGTACCTGCACGGCGATCTGCGAGAATTACGCGAGACAATGCTCTGGAAGCTCGACGGGCTCGGCGAGTACGACATCCGCCGGCCCCTGACCTCGACGGGCACCAATCTTCTCGGCCTGGTCAAGCACCTGGCGATGCTGGAGGCCAGGTACTTCGGCGAAGTCTTCGACCGACCGTTCCCCGAGCCCCTGCCCCGCTGGGACGATGATGGGGAGCGCGACGCCGACATGTGGGCGACCGAGCACGAGACGCGCGAGGAGATCACCGACCGCTACCGTCGTGTCTGGGAGCACGCAGACGCGACGATCACCGCCCTCGCCATCGACGCCGCCGGCTACGTGCCCTGGTGGCCCCGCCCCGATGTGAAGCTTTTCAACGTTCTGGTTCACATGCTCACCGAGACCAGCCGGCACGCAGGACACGCCGACATCCTGCGCGAACAGGTCGACGGCTCGACGGGGACAACAGCCCACGACGCGACTGGGCGGCACGACGCGGCTTTCCGGGAAGCCCAGCGCGCGAAGATCGAGCGAGCCGCCGCCGAAGCAGCCGTCACCGAACTCGGCCAGAAGCGTCAGCCCTTCACGACCGACATGGACTTGTTGTAGCGCGGCCCCTCGGCGACGGCGTGCAGATCGCTTCGGGAGGCCGAAGACTGGCGTCTTCGGCTTCCCGAGGTACCACGGGAACCGGCGCGGGTGCGAGCCGCGCGCGACCGGTTCCGCCTTGTCGAATGGTCGCGGCCTGCTGGCGAACCAGCCGGCTGCTCATCAGGACGTCCAGCAGGCCCGGGGTGCCCGTCGTTGTGGCGGCGGTGGTCCTCGGGCATGAGGTCCAGTGGCGCGCGCCGTGCCCTGGGCGCCCGGCTGGACGCCGCGTACGCCGGCCGGACACCGGTGCGTCGGTGCACCCTCACGGCGCCGGCGTGAACCACGCCTGCGGCTCGTCCCTCTCGACCAGCGCGATGATCTCCCGCATCCGCCCGCTCATCGGCGGCAGGGCGTCCAGCGCGAACCAGCCGACCTCCACCGACTCGTCGTCGCACACCCGGGCCGGCTGACCCGGGCCCGTCGGCCGGCACGCGAACACCAGCTCCAGGTACTGCGCCAGGTCGCCGTTGCCGTGCCGCACCTGCGGGGAGGTACCCACCTGGGCCAGGCGCTCCACCAGAACCTGCACGCCGGTCTCCTCCGCGACCTCGCGCACCACCGCGGCGGCCGGCTCCTCGCCCGGCTCCACGATTCCGCTCAGCGGTGTCCACGGTCCGCCGGCGGACCGGCGCTGCAGCAGCACCTGTCCGTTCCCGTCACGGACCACCGCGACCACCCCCGACAGCCACAGCAGGTGGTCGGGGCCGACGGCCCTGCGAAGAGCCGACACGTACTCAGGAATCACGGACCCCACCGTAGACGGGGAAAGGATGCTCCGGCGGAGATTCGGTCATTGCGGGCGCCCTCGGCCGCCGGACACCGACGTGCTCGACGCCGTCCGCACCGGGTCCCGCCCACCGCTCCCTGGTATGGGCGGCGGGACCTATCCGAGGAAGGGGTTGGGGCTGGCGGCGAGGCCGTCGGCGGTGAGGGTGTCGGCGAGGTGGGTGAGCTGGGGGTGGGTGGAGGCGACGGCGCGCAGGAGGTCGCGCACGCTGGGCGCGGGGTCGAGTCGGCGGCCGCGGCCGCTGGTGAGCAGCGGGCCGGCCTCGGGGCTGCTGTGGGGGGCGGCGGTGCGGCGGTGGGGGAGGTAGTCCTCGACGGCGAGGGCGACGGGTGGGGGGAGTTCCTGGAACTCGGTGCCGCCGCCCTTGAGGGTGACGAGGGCGGTGGTGCGGTGCTGCTCGCGCACGATGCCCTCGACGTCGAGGGCGACGGCCTGGTGGGCGCGCAGGCCGCGGCCGAGGACGAGGTAGCCGAGCGCGCGGGCGCGGTGGGGCATCAGGCCGTTGTAGCGGTCGAGGGCGGAGACGTAGAGGGTGGACTCGGCGCGGGTGAGGGCGGGGCGGCCGGGGAGGTCGGCGACGGAGGGGCGCAGGGTCTTGGGGGCGGGGTTGACGATGCCGGGGTCGAAGCGCTGGGCGTGCTGGTAGAAGCCGCGCACGGCGCTGACGAGGAAGGCGCGGGTGCGGGCGTTGTCCGCGCCCGCGCTCCAGTCCTTGACGTCGCGTCCGCCGGCGGTCCAGACCCGGTCCCCGATGTACGCGATCCAGCGCATGACCTCGCGCGGGTAGTTCAGCTGGGCGCTGTCGCCGAGCGGGGTGGTCGTCAGCCAGTCGGTGAGCACCTGCTCGGGATCGGGGTGGAGGACTGGGAGCTCTTCCTTGGGGGTGGGCCCGCCGGCTGGGGTGTGCATGGGACCCAGGGTGTCACAGGCCGGTCAGAGAGGTGTCGGAGGCGGGTTGTCGATCGCTGTCCAGCCAGGGGCGCCCACAAGCCGCCGCGAGATGATCTCGAAGTCTTGGGTGCCGGTCCTGGCGCCATCATCGGTACGACCACGTCCCCGACCGGCAACTCCGCGCCTGCGGCCGCGTTCCGAACCGGCTCGGCGCAGACCGACCGCTACCGCCGACACCCGGAGCGATCCTCCCCGAAGGCCGGGCTGTCGGCTCGGCGGCGGGCCCGTCGCTGTCAGAGGTCGTTCCTAGACTCAGGCCCATGGGAGGAAGGTTCGACCGTCACATGATCCCTCGGGCTCCTGGTCGCCAGGGATCTGCGGAGGTGCGTCTTTCCGGTCCTCTCAGAATGACTTTCTATAACAGCCTTACCGTCACCACTGCCATGGCCAGCCTTCCGAACCGCCGTTTTCACGCGTACGTGAGGGGCGCGCGCGGCGCCGGCTGAGTAGGTGGCTGAGGTCTAGGGCTGTTATAGAAAGTCATTCTGGGGTGGTACGGGCGGCCCTGCAACCGATCCTCACCGACACGGAGACGATGACCGTGCCCCTGGATGGCCAGCACATCTGGACCCGGTGGCACCTGCGCGAGCCGATGGCCGCCCGCGGCATGATCTCGGGCGGCACGATGCGGCGCGGGTGCCTGGAACGTCATTGGCTACCGGATCTTGCGGGGCGTGGGGACGACTTCGATCGAGCGGACTGCGTATCCGCGGTTCAAGCGGCTGGTCAGTGCGCATGAGCTGCATCTGTTCTTCGCGCCGACGCGGGAGGAGGCGGCGCGGGCGGCGGAGCGGATGGACGCGGATGGAGATCAGCCGGCCCTGCTGCTGGCGTTGAAGTCGTACCAGCGGATGGGCCGGTTCCCGAGACCGGAGGAGTATCCGGAGGCGAGGCTGCGGCCGAGCATCGTTCAGCGTGCCAGCTCAGGACGTTCGGTGGGCCTGTCCGCGGCACGGCCGGCTTCATGTCGCTGACCTGAACGTGACGGCTACGACACCTCACCGCGAGCGGAAATAGCATCGCCACGGGTGGAGTTGGTGAGGGAAGTTTGCCGTTTCAGGAGGGGTCATGCGAGCGATTCAGATGTCCGAAGTGGGCGGTCCCGAGGTGCTGCGACTGGTCGATATTGATCAACCGACGCCGGGCCCGGGCCAAGCGGTCGTGGAGGTCGCCGCATCCGGGGTCAACTTCCTCGACGTCTACCACCGCGAAGGCCGGTACAGCCTCCCGCTGCCCTTCACCCCGGGCGCTGAGGGCGCCGGCACGGTCGTCGAAGTTGGACCCGGCGTCGCCGACGTCGCAGTCGGGGACCGGGTCGGCTGGGTGGAGATTCCCGGCACGTATGCCGAGCGGGCCGTCGTGGACTCCTCCCGGCTGGTGCCGCTGCCCGACGACATCGGCTTCGAGACAGCCGCCGCCGTGCTCCTCCAAGGCATGACCGCGCACTATCTCGTCAAGGACGCCTACCCGGTTCAGGGAGGCGACACGGTGCTCGTGCATGCGGCTGCTGGTGGCATGGGGCTGCTTTTGACCCAGCTCATCACCCATCTCGGCGGCAGGGTGATCGGCACGACGTCGACCACGGCGAAGGCCGAGCTGGCGAAGCGTGCCGGGGCCGCTGAGGTGATCCTTTCCTCCGCAGTCGACGATCTCGCAGCCGAGGTGAGGCGACTCAACGGCGGTCAGGGACTGCCGGTCGTCTTCGACGGCGTCGGCGCGCACACCTTCGATGCGAGCCTCGCCAGCCTGCGAACCCGCGGCCATCTCGTGCTCTTCGGCGCGGCAAGTGGTGCCGTGCCGCCGTTTGATCCGATTCGGCTCGCCCACGGCGGTTCGCTGACCCTGATCCGGCCCAGCCTCGGGCACTTCATCGCCGATCGGTCCGAACTGCTCCGACGGGCCGCCGATGTGTTCGAGTGGGTGCGCTCCAAGGCGCTTGAGGTCACCGTAACGGGCCGCTACGCATTGTCCGAGGCCGCCCAGGCCCACAGCGATCTGGAGGCTCGGCGTACCACCGGCAAGCTGCTCGTCGTACCCGATGCGGCCGCTATTGGACGCCGCGAGGAGACGCAGAGCTGATCGCGGGTGACGAGGTCGGGGATCTTGGAGACTGAGATGTCGAGGGCATGGCCGACCGTCATCGCCGAGGTCCCCGACAACGTCAGGCACTCAGCAGGCCAAGATCAAGTTCTGGCGGGTTTCTGGCGTACCGGGGTCACACCCCTTCCAGGTCCGTGGCGAACAGCGGGCCGTAGCGGTCGGCGGACATCTCGTGGACGCACTTGACGAGGATCTCGGCATCCTGGTCGTCGAGGGCGAGGACGCCGAGCGGGGTGCCATCCGGGCGGGCGACGATGAGCTGGGCGACCGGCGGCGGTGGCGTGACGTTCTTGGAGACCTCATTCCGGCCGGTGCGGAGGGCTATCGGTCGGCCGACGTTGAGAACGATCAGTCCTGCTGGGCTTGGGCGGGAGGGCGGCTGTCCCGGGCGTCTGGACTGCTGCTTGGTGATGCACCTGGTCATGAGGGTGATCGCGGCCCAGGTGATCAGCGATTCGGAGTGCCGGACGAGGCGTTCGTAGTCGCGGGCGTGTCGGCGGGCGTGCATGACCCAGGCGTGCGAGCGTTCGACCACCCAGCGGCGGGGCAGGACGACGAACCCCTTCGCGTCCTCGGGCCGGTTGACGGTCCTGACCGTGAGGTTCAGGTATTTCTTCGCCCAGCCGACCAGCCAGCTGCCCGGCGTAGGCGGGGATGTCCTGGGGAGGGCAGCGGATGGTCCGGGTGGCCGGGTCGGGGAGGTCCGCCCGTCGTGCACGGCCGCGCGCATCCCCTACACCGGGGGACACGAACTCCACCTCCGGCCGTATGCCAGATCGAACACCGGAAGGACCCTCATGCAGCACAAGGAACACGCCATCACGATCAACGCCCCCGTCGAGAAGGTATGGGATGTCCTGGTCGACGTGGAGGGATACGCCCGCATCTTCCCGCAGACCCACGAGGTCCAGATCACGGAGAGCTCCCCGACCCACCAGATCGTCAGGATCGTGGCCGAGGTCGCCGGCCAGAAGCAGTCCTGGGTGTCGCGGCGCGACATCGACCAGGATCGCCGGGTCATCGCCTATGAGCAGCTGGAGAAAGCTCAGTTGATGAGCCACATGGGTGGGGAATGGCGCGTGAGGGAACTTGCCGACGGTTCGACGGAGCTGGTCATCACCCATGACTTCGCCCCGCAGGAGGGCCTGGTCGGCGGGCTCATCGGCGCGAAACCCGGAGACGAGGACCTGGGAGAAGTCCTGAGCCGGGCAGTGGATCAGATCAGCCACAAGGACCTCGCGGCGGTCAAGGCCGAGGCCGAACGACTCTTCGCCGCGGCCGGCTCGTCCAAGTCTTGAGCGGCCTTCACACGCCGGCCTTGAACGCGCCCAACGAGCACGGGCTCCCGGCCGGGGCGAAGGCGGCCGGGAGCCGGAGGGGGACCGCCGCACCGCCGACCTTGGCGAGCGGGGGGTGCCAGTCCTGGTCGCCGGCCGACGGCGACGCCGAGGTAGGGGGTGTTCCACCACGCCGTCCCGTAGCCGCCCCGCAGCCAGAGAGTGCGCCCCGGCTCGGCGGCAGATCTCGCTCAGCCATCACCCAGAGTGACTGAACCATGGTGCTCGCAAACTTCGATGTCCATTCGCAAGGCGTGCTGTCCGGTCACAGCACGATGGAGACAGGCACGGACGAGGAGTCAGCGATGCGTACCGGGGACGTCGTGGTCGGCGAGACCTACATCAAGAGCATCCCCCAGCGTCTCCCGGAGCAGCTGCGCCGTCCGGGAGACACCCGGCACGCTGGCTGCACCCGGCCGACGAGCAGCTGGAGCTCCGCCCGGACACGGACCACTTCCACCGCGCTGGTGTGCCGGGACGCGGACGGGATGACGCCGGCCGAGATCGACCGGGCGGCGGAGAAGGCGCAGCTCCACCATGTCCAGGTGGGCGCTGGAGCGGCGGCGCTTGACGATTCCGGGGAGCGGGTGCGGGCTCGACTCCGGATGAAGATTCGAGCAGGTCGCGGCGTTATCGGAGTTGGCGGGGAGAGTGGCGGCCCCCGGGGGCATATGTCGGCATGCGAGTCGACCGAGAACACCCGCTACGTGCAGTCCCCAGCCTGGAACTCTGTGTCATGTTGGTGGTGATCATCGTCGTGCTCGGCCACGGAGCCTGCTTCCGCCGGCTGCCGTAGGGCTGGGCACGGGTGCGGCGACTTGGGTGAGGAGTGGGCGTGGCGAACGTGAACGGGCAGAGTGCGGGGTCTTCTCCCTCCAGCCACCAGCCGTTGGGACCGCACCGGACCGCCTCCAGCTCGGTGGCGACTCGGGCGATGTAGTCGCGGTGCGGCAGGTGGCCGCCGCGCTCCTCCAGGATCCTCGGCACAATGATCTTCCCCTCCGTCGGTGGTGCGGGCCGGGCACGGGCCCGTTGGTGAAGCGTCGGGCGCTGCGCCCGTGGACAGGGCACCGGCGGCACTCACGACCGGCCCGTGCCGGTCACCTCCAACCGCGGGCTTGTTGCTCCTCGAACCGGGTGGTCGACGGCCACGACCGGCGCTCGACTCTTACGCCGAGGTGTGCGGCATCAGCCGGATCCGGCCGTCCTCGCGCTTCAGCCGATCGACGGTGGCCGCACCGTCGATCAACGCGGCCACGACGGCGCAGCTGTCCGCGGCCGGCGCCGGATCCCCGAGGAGTCCGGCGCGCTGGTGGCCGGCTGTGATCGCCACGGCGAGGACTGCCGGGAGCCCTGTCGGCGGCCCGCGGTTGACTGACGTCATGGACCACACCACCGACCACCTGCACCGCATCGACGCCCTGCTGGCCCGCCCTGCCCCGGCCGTCGCCCGCCTGCCCGCCGACGGCGACCTCACCACCGCCCACCGCCGCCTCGTCGAGGCGTTGCGCCCGCGCTGGGGGTCGTCGCGCGTCCTGGCGACCGGTGGTTTCGTCGACCCCACCCTCGACGACGGCAGCGGGCTGCCGTTGGCCGCGCCGTTCGCCGGGCGGCTCGTCGAATTGTGCGGGTGGGTGGCGGGCGGGCGGTGGATCGGCTGCGGGATCGTCCGGGACAACGGCGGCGGCGGGTCGCACCTGGTCGCGGTGACGGCCCGCCGGGTCGACCCGGCGACGGCCTTCCTGCCCGCCGGGGACGCGGAGGAAGGGGCCGAGGTGCCGGGTGGGCGCTGGGTGCGGCGGCTCGCCGTCGTGACGGGCCGGCCGCGGTCGCGGCAGTGGCCCGTCGACTGGTCGTCGGCCGAAGCCCGGCTCGGTACCGCCCTGCCCGCCGACTACCGGCGCCTGGCGGAGCACTTCGGCCCCGGCACGTTCGCCGGCTTCCTCGACCTCTCCCTGCCCGGCCCCCCGCCCGGCCGCGACAACCCGTTCCCGCAGTTCCTGTGCCTCGTCGAGCAGGCCCTGCGCCTTGCCGAACTCGCCGCCGACCCCGGTATCGCCGACCTCTACCGCCCCCACCGGCTCCACCCCGCCCCGGGCGGGCTCCTGCGGTGGGCCGACTCCGTCCGGGCCGACCAGTTCTACTGGCTGACGGAGGGCGCGGACCCGAACCGGTGGCCGGTCGTCGCCCGCGACGAGGACGGCGACAGCTGTGCGCGGTTCGACGGTTCCACCGCCGAGTTCGTCCACCGGCTCCTCACCGACCACCGGCACCCCTTCTCGGTCGCCGAGCTCATCGACCGCCCCGACTTCGAGCCGTACGAGCCCCACGACTGCGACGACCCCTTCGAGGACCGCCGGCTGCCGTAGCAGGTCGGTTGACAGGTTCGCCGAGCGGACAAGGGACAGCCTCGTGGAGCGACACGAGCACCGTGGTCACGGCATCGCCGTGCCCGACTCCGACGCGTTCTCAAGGCACCTCCGCGGGCCACCGCAACCGGTTCCGCCGATGCCGCACGCGGCCTGCACGGTTCAGCCCCGCCCCCGTGGGGACGGCAGCGGGTTGGCCGGCTCGTGCAGCCACGCCCGGTGCTCGCCCCCGTCCACGGTCAGCCCGAAGCTCTCGAACCCCGGACGGCCTTCCCCCACCCACCACTGGAAGGACTCCTCGACCTCCGACCACATCCGGCGGGGGCCCGACTGGCGGACCTCGAACCGGCGCGCGCCGTCCACGAAGTCCACCGTCGCCCAGGAGGTGACGCCCGTGTCGAACAGCCACAGGGTCGTCATACCGCCGCCGTCGCCGCGCCGGTAGTACACGTCGGGTACGGCCAGGCCCACGACGAAGGACGCCAGCCAGTCGTCGACGACTTCGAGCGGATTCAGGGTCGTGTACTCCTGCACGGCGTCCCCGGGCCAGTCGCCGGGCAGGTAGTCGTCGACGGGCGGGGCCTGGTAGCGCTGCTGGCGCATGCGCATGAACGCCGAGGAGCCGGTGAACGGGCCCCTGGCCGTGCCGTCGGCGACGGTCAGCCGGGCGACGGCTCCGCCCCCGAAGAGCGGCGCGAAGGGCAGCACCAGCACGCCCTGCCGGCGGATCTGCCCGATCACGGCCGGGGGGACCTCCCGTACCGAGCAGGTGAGGATTCCCCGGTCGTACGGGGCCCCGGGCAGGTATCCGTGGGCCGCGTCGCCCACCACCGCGGTCGGAGCGGCGTCGAGGGAGCGGAAGTTGGCGGCGGCCCGGGCGGCGACCTCCGCGTCCAGTTCCACGGTCACCACGTTGTGCGCGCCCTGGCGCCGGGCCAGCAGTCCGGCGTTCCAGCCGGGGCCGGTTCCGCCCTCCCAGACCCTGTGGCCTTCGTGGACGTCCAGGTCGCGCAGCATGGAGGCGACCATCGTCGGCATGGAGACCGACGAGGTCGGCTCCCGCTGCTGTCCGCTGTCCGCTCCGTCGTCCCACTGCGTCACGATCGCCACGTCGGAGTACGCGAGCTCCAACCAGCGCTCGGGGCTCTGCGCGCGGTCGCAGCGTTCGTAGCCGTCGCCGGTGCTCGCCCAGAAGACGTCCGGGAGGAACCCATGGCGGCCGACGTCGAGGAACGTCTGCCGCCAACCGGGGGTGAGTGCACCCGAGGCCTCCAGCCGGTCGACCAGCCGGACGTGGACGTCGGTGGCCGCCGTCACTTGTGCTTCGGATCGGGAGTCGGGCCCTGTCCGTCCGGGTTCGGCTTCGGGCCGATCTGCGGACCGCCGGGCTTGGCGTGGGCCCCGCCCTTGCCGTCGTTCGGGCCGCCCTTGTTCTCGTCACCCACGGTGCTTCCTCTCTGCTGCAACACTCCGAAGATTCGCAGAGCAGAGGGTAGTCGACCGGACACCTGGCGTGAAGCGGCTCATGTTCCTCTCGGCCACGGGCCGGCCCGGTCGACGATGTGCGCGGCGCCGCCGCGTTACCCGCCCGGCCCGGGCAATCCCCTCACATGGCCTCAAGCCGTTCATGGAGCTCCTCGGCGAATCGCGTCCGGTAGACGCCGTGGACGATGGCCCCGGGAGACTGGTAGCCCCTGTGCTCAGGGTTCGAGACTTCCCCGTCCCACAGCGCCACGCCTTCCGGAAGCAGCGGAGCACGGCCCAGGTACATCCGAGCGGCTTCCTCCAGCCGCAGCTCTCCCCCAACCACCGAGCTCCACAGCCCGTGGCCCTGCCCGACCACCCACATGCACAGATCCTCGGTGCTGTCCTCGGACCAGACGTCCCCGTCCACGCTCACACCTTCCGAGAAGTCGGCCAGCGATTCCGCCGCGGACTCGTATGCGAGCGCGAAGGCTTCGAGCACCTCCCGCGAGTGGGACTCCAACCACGACTCCAGGGCAGACAGACGCGGTCGTGTCGCCTCCAGGACCTCCCAGAACCAATCAGGCACATGATCCGGTTCCATCTCGGCTCCTGTGTCGACGGCTGCGGTACTCGCCCGACCGTACAGCGCGGTGGAGTTCCCTGGAGACTCCCGGGCCTCATCGTCGGCGAAGGGCGCTGACCGTCCGTACGGTCACCGGTTCACCGTCAGGCACCGAAAGTGGTGGGGTGCATCGGCCTTCGGCCGATCCGGCAGTGCCGCGCCCGCTTCGCTGCGTCCGGTCGGACGGCGGCGACAATGCCCTCCCGCTGAACGCGTCGGGCTTCCGGCCGCAAGGAAGCCCCGGCGGGGGCTTCTCCGGCGCCCACCCCCTCCGGATTCAGCAGCTACCGCTACGACTCGGTCGTTGTGCACAACGGCTCGGTTCAGCCGGTGTTCAACACCATGGTGGTCCTGCGGACCGCTACGCCCGGCGAGCTTCCGGGCGAGACCGACGTGGTGAACATCAACATCGGTTTGATTCCACCCAAGGAGACGGTGCAGCGCGACATCAGCGTTGCGGTACCGCCGGGGACCGTTCAGCGACCCGTCACCATTGAGTTCCAGGACGCTCAGGGGCGGACGTGGGAGCGGGACGAAGCCGGCCAGCTCCACCGCGGGGAGCGGGTGAAGGGCACCACCATCGGAGCCGCCATCCGGCGAAACGATGACGGTTCGATCGGGCCTGCCACGCCCAGGGCCGGATTCATGAGGCGCTTGCTGCGGCGGAGATAAGGGCCTCCACAGGCTGGCTCCCTCGCCTCAACCGGTCCCGTACCGGTCCCATTGCGAGCTTCGTCGGCCGTGGCCCGGTCGCCGTCCTGCGCCCACCTCGCGAGCTGCTCTGCGCGCATCCCGCTTCCGGAGCCGCTGCCGCCCGGATACCGCGACATCCTGGCCGCCATCGAGAAGGCCACGGACGGGCTCCGCGCCAAAGACGTCTGCCAGGCACTCGGCCTCGGCGCCGAACCGCGGCATACCGAAGGCACCCGCGCGAAGCTCAAACGCCCGGTGACCCGCGGCATCCTCACCGAACCCGAGCCCGGCCCGTTCGCCCTCACCAAGCCAACACCGGGCACACCGGAGGCCGACTCAAGCTGAAATCCGGCAAAGGCTGACCTCTGACACGAGATCTTTACCGCTTGCCGAGAAGAGACGCGATCCGCCCGCTGGAATCTCGATTGCCCGGCAAAGGGGGCGACGGCTACCGTCCATCCCATGACGTCGTACTGCTTCGCCGCAGGGCGGATCCGCCGCGCCTGAACGCGGCGGCATCCCGTTCATCTCCGCCGCGCCCGTGAGCCCCTTCCACTTCAACGGGTATGGAGATCCCCCATGTTCACCCCGTACCGGGAGCTGGACGCGCTCCTGGACGAGTTCGTCCACGCGGTCCGCGGAATCCTCGGCGACACGTTCGTCGGTGCTTACCTGCAGGGCTCCTTCGCGCTGGGCGCCGGAGACCTGCACAGCGACTGCGACTTCATCGTTGCCACTACCGTCCTGCCCGCCGGGGCCACAGAGGCAGAGCTCCGCCGGCTCCACGACGAGATTCCCACCCGTCCGGGCTTCTGGACCAAGCACCTGGAGGGCTCCTACGCGGACACCACGTCCCTGCGCGCCGTCGCCGGGCTCGGAACACCGTGGCTGTTCTGCGACCACGGCCACCGCGAGTTGATCTGGGACGCCCACTGCAACAGCCCGCACACCCGCTGGATCCTCAGGAACCACGGAATCACCCTCGCCGGCCCCCCGGTCACCGACCTCGTCGACGCAGTGCCACCCCAGGCCCTGCGCGAATCGATGCGCGAGATGCTGCCGGGCCTCATGGAAGACCTGCGGACCTGGGCCCGCTTCGACGTGGCCTGGAGCCAGCGCTATGCCGTGACCACCTACTGCCGGGCACTGTTCACCCTGCACACCGGCGAGGTGGCCTCCAAGCGCGATGCACTGGAATGGGCGCGCGAAACCCTTGACCCGCGCTGGCGCCCCCTGCTCACCCAGGTGATCCAGGACCGGGAGCTGGGCTGGGACCCGACCGACCCGCCACGACCGGGCAGCCTCGAAGCGATGTACGCCTTCGGTGCCTACGCGGAGTCTCTCGCCAGCTGAACGGAGCCGGGCCCGGCTGAACCCCTCCCGTCAAGGACGTGGACCGGCAGGGCCCGGATCATCACACCATTGCCCAAACTCATCCGACAAGCAGTCACGATTGCTTATTGGAGGTTAAAGGCTCACAGAACACCCTCTGAGAGGGCTCTCGCCGGGGCTGCTCGTGGAAGCGTCAGGGCCGTTGGCTGGAGATGAGGCAGTCAGCCGGCCATGCCGGGCGTCCGGACGGCACCGGGCATCCGCGGGTCGTTTCCCTCCCTAGTGCTCTGACCGCATAGGTTCACCGGTTCGCTCGGGCCGCAGTGGCGAGTGGGCGTCCGCCCCAGCGGATGCCTCTCTCGCTGCGGATGCGAGCGCGTTCCTTACGTTCGGCGGCCAGGACGTCGCGGTGGCGGGCGTTGGCGTTGCGCCAGCGGAGGTAGGCATGCAGGGCCCGGGTCTGGACCGTGTGGTTGGGGTGGTGGGAGTTGGCCCCCAAAGCCGCAGCAGCAGCCAGCCGGTGGCCTCCGCCGAGGCCGGCGCGAGGGAGACTGATCGTCCGATCGACGGCGAGCGTGGAGGGCTGACGCACCCGGTGAGAACGATCACCCTCACCCGGTGCGTCGTCCTTTGAGGAGCGTGAGGAGGAGGGGAGCATGAGGCCCGGATCAAGGCTTCGCGGCGAGTTCCCGCGTGGCTGGTAGAGCTCGGCGCGATGGTGGGTCACCGTGGCTTTATACGTGGTTCGTGAGAGCACCTGTCGCTGAGCGGCGAGAGCACCCCGTGCCACGGAAGAGTGATGTCGCCGGGTTTTGAGAACACCTGGATGCTTGCTTCGGGACCATGGTTGTGCTCTGCACGACGAGGGGGCCGGGGTGTTGCCGAAGTCCAAGGTCGATCTGTACGCGGCGATCCGCCGTGACTCGCGTGCCGGGCTGTCGAACCGCGCCCTCATGCGGAAGTACGGCGTCGGCTTCCTGACGGTGAAGAAGGCCCTGGAGTCGGCGTGGCCCGAGCCGCGCAAGAAGCCAGCGCCCAGGGCGACGCGGCTCGATCCGTTCAAGCCGCTGATCGACCAGATGCTGCGGGCGGATCTGGATGCGCCGCGCAAGCAGCGGCACACGGTGAAGCGGATCTATGACCGGCTGGTGGACGAGCATGGCGCCGACGAGGTCTCGTACCAGATGGTCCGTGGCTACGTGGCCGAGCGCCGCAAGGAGATCCGTCTGCAGGCGGGCCGCGGGGTGGTGGACGCGTTCGTCCCACAGACCCACAAGCCTGGTGCGGAGGCGGAGGTCGACTTCGGGGACGTGACGGTGCGTCTGGCCGGCGAGCTGGTGACCTGCTACCTGTTCGCGTTCCGGCTGTCCTACTCCGGCAAGGCGGTGCACCGGATCTTCGCCTCGTGCGGGCAGGAGGCGTTCTTTGAGGGCCACGTCCACGCTCTCAACACGCTGGGCGGGGTACCGACCGGGAGGGTCCGCTACGACAACCTTAGGGCCGCCGTCGCCCGGGTGCTGGGCTTCTCCCGCCAGCGTGTGGAGGCCGAGCGGTGGACCGCGTTCCGCTCGCACTACGGCCTGGATGTCCTCTACTGCCAGCCTGGCATCGGCGGCGCCCATGAGAAGGGCGGCGTCGAGGGCCAGATCGGCTGGTTCCGCCGCAACCACCTCGTCCCCGTCCCCGACGTCGCGACGCTGGCCGAGCTCAACGCGATGATCGACCGATGGGACGAGGAGGACGAGGCCCGCCGGATCCGGTCCCGGCCCCGCACCATCGGCGAGTGCTTCGCCGCCGAGCGGCCGCTCCTGGAGTCGCTGCCGGACGAGCCGTTCGAGACGGGCCGACTGTTCACCCCACGGGTCGACCGCTACAGCCAGATCGGGGTGCGCAACAACCGCTACTCGGTGCCGGTGCGGATGATCGGCCGGACCGTCCGGGTCATGCTGCACGCCTCCGAGCTGGTCGTCTACGACGGCCGGGAGGAGGTCGCCCGGCACGAGAGGCTGATCGCCAAGGGCGGCACCCGCCTCGATCTGGACCACTACCTGGAGGCCCTGGTCCGCAAGCCCGGTGCCCTGCCCGGGGCGACCGCACTCGACCAGGCCCGCTCAGCCGGCCGCTTCACCCCGGTCCACGACGCCTGGTGGGCGGCCGCCCGCAAAGCCCACGGCGAGCGCGAGGGCACCCGCGCGCTGATCGAAGTCCTGCTGCTGGGCCGGCATCTGCCCCACGAGCATCTCGTCGCCGGCCTCGCTGCCGCCCTCCGGTCAGGCGCGCTGACCGCCGACGCCGTCGCGCTGGAGGCACGCAAGGCCGCCGAGGCCGACATGAGGACGCCTGCAGAACCGGAGCCGCCCGCCGCAGACCGGGCAACGGTGACTTCGCTCACCGAGCGGCGCCTGGCCCAGCTCCCGCCCGACACGAGGCCGCTGCCCTCGGTGGCCCACTACGACCAACTGCTGCGACACCGTCGACCGAATCGCCCGACCCCGTGAAGGAGAACGCCGTGACCTTCCCCCGCCAGCGAGGAATCACCGAGCAGGCCGCCACCGCCGCCATCGACCAGGCATGCCGGATGCTGCGGCTGCCCACCATCCGCGCCCAGTTCCCCGAACTCGCCGAGAGTGCCGCCCGCGAGCAGATGTCCTACCTCGGCTTCCTCTCCGAGCTCCTGATGTCCGAGTGCGACGACCGGGCCCGGCGCCGCTCCGAGCGCCGGATCAAGGCCGCCGGCTTCCCCCGGGACAAGTCGCTGCGGTTATCAGGGGTTCTTTTGTGCCCGTCTGGAACGTCTGTCAGCGTGGGGTTCACTCGTCCTGATGGTCGTCGGCGTTTCGCTATCCGGGGTGTTCTGGCAGCGTCGGTGACGTCGGCAGCATGGCGTCGTGCCAGTGCAGAGAGTCGAGTTGTGTCCGGGCCGGACGTGGACGGTTGTCGGGTCGGATCACTTGCCAGTTGCGCCGATCGAGGAGTTCTTGGAGTTCCTCCGCGTCGGCCGGGATGCGTCACCGAACACCGTCAGGTCATATGCCGCGTCGCTGAGCGCGTGGTGGGACTACCTGGAGGCAGCCGGGCTGGCCTGGGATGGGGTGACGCTGCCGTCGTTCCTTCCGTTCTTGACGGTGCTGCGGACCGGTGATCCGGTCGGAGTGAACCGCCTGCCGACTGCGGGCGCGTCCGCAGAGGGGGCGGCGGAGTCGACGGTGGGGCTGCGGGTGGCGGCAGTGCTGTCGTTCTACCGGTATCACGCGGATGTCCACGGGGTGCCGGTTGCCGGGCGGCTCTACCGGATGGGTGGACGACGGGCCCGCAGCCGATACGTCCGGGGCCTGGCCCACCTGGACCGCGGCGCCGACCACGCGAGCCCGGCGGTGCGGATCCGAAGTTGCGAACGCGGACCAGCACCAGTACTCACACCCGCCCAGGCCGAGGCGATCCTCGACGGGTGCGCGCGCTTCGACGCGGCCTCGGGCCAGTGGTTGGGGTCGGTACGCGACCGGCTGCTGTTCGCGACGCTGAGCGAGACCGGGATGCGGCTGGGCGAGTGCCTCTCGCTCAAGCACTGCGACTGGCATGTCGGCCGGGGCGGCACCCCGTTCGTTGAGGTCGTGCCACGGCAGGATCATCCGGCCGGGGTCCGGGTGAAGAACAGCCGGTTCCGTCGCGTCTACATCAGCGACGACCTGGAGCGCCTGCACAGCGAGTACGTGTGGCAGCTCTGCGACACCGACGCCCACCGGGCCGTGGACCTGGAGAACTGGTGGGTGTTCGTCAACCTGCGTCGCGGCGAGTGGCTCGCGCCGCTGCGGCCGGAGACCGTCTACGACCTGGTCGGCACTCTGAAGCGCCGCCTGGGCAAGGCAGTTCCCGCCGCCTGGACGCCTCACTGGTGGCGCCATACCCACGCGACTGCCCTGCTGCTGGCCGGCGCCCACGAACACGTGGTGATGCGACGGCTTGGTCACGCCGACGTGCAGACCACGCTGAACCTCTACGGCTGGGTCACTGAGGACGCCGAGCTGAAGACGCTGGCGAACTGGAAATCGTTCACCGCCAACTGGCGTGGTCTAGAGGAGAGTTCAGCATGAGCGACCACGGTTGCCCGCCGACCGCAGTGAAGGGCGGGGCCGCCTCGGACCGGTGGGCCCAGAGCGCCGTGCTGGTCGATGGCTTGGACCCGGTCTTCACCGGCCCGCTGTTCGACCCGCGCGATGAGCGCCTGGCCGGGGTATTCATGCGCGGATCGCGGCAGGTCCGGCTCGACCTTACCTCCTTGCCCGAGGTCATGCGCCGCGAGGTCGGCTGGTGGCTGGCCACCTGCGCGCGCACGGGCGAACGGCAGATCCACGCCAGCGAGTGGAACCGCTGGGCGGCCACCGCGGCCGCCGTCATCGCCCGGCAGCGGCACGTCACGTCCTTCGCCGACCTGCCGCTGACCGAATGGATGGCTGCCTGGGCCCGGGCCTTCCACGCGGACAAGGGCCGGATGCCAGCCCCTGGGCACCGGCTGCGGGCCGAGCACGCTCTGCGCGGCATGCTGGAGCGGCTGCTGCGGCAGTACAGCAGCGAGATCGATTGGTGGCGACACGACATCTGGTCGCTGCGGCTTGATCCACGCATCCCGCGACGCGAGCACGAGCCGCGCGCGAACACCGCCGTCCGCTGGGCCGACATCAGCCCTGCCTGGCTGCGAGAAGGCACCAAGTTCTACCTCCGACTGCAGATGGAGTCCGGGCAGCTGACCTGGTCCACGGTGATGCAGCACCGCGTGAACACGGCACGCTTCGCGGCGTTCGTGACAGAGCGCGGCATCGACCACCCCGTGCTGGCGGTCGGCTCCGAGCGGAGCCTGCGCTCCCTCGCGCTGGAATTCGGCACTTTCCTGCACCACTGGCGGCGCGAGCATTCGGGCCGCCGCGAGGTCGGCGGCAGCCTCCAAGCGCGGACGATCAACAAGAATCTGCAGACGATCGACCTGTTCTACCGGGTGATGGCCGACTGCCGGGCTGAGGCGGCCGAGGCCCTCGACGACGCTCGTTGGCTGGAGCTCACCGACAGCCATGCCCGCATGTTCCGCCCCGCCGACCGGCCCCGGCAGCGTGAGCTCCGCGAGGCGGATGAACGCAACTACATCAACGACACCGACCTCAGCAGCATGCTCACCCACATCGAGATCCTCGGCCTGCCCGCCGAGCAGAGCCGAACCATCGTCCGCGACGCATGCCAGGTCGAACTGGCCGGGCTGGGCCAGCCCGCGGTCATGCGGGCCTGGCTGATCCAGGCTCTGACTGGGCGCCGGGCCAGCGAGGTGCTGCTGATGGACTTCGAGCCGCTGTCCGACATCCCCGGCCTGGACGCCGCCGCGGTCCCCGAGGGCGGGATGGTCGCCCGGCTCCGCTACCAGCAGACGAAGATCGACGGGGCGCCGAACACCATCCTCGTCGGCCGCGACGTGGTCGAGATCGTGCGGGAACAGCAGGCATGGGTGCGCGAGCACTGGAACCTCGGCCCCTCCGGCGCTGTCCGCTACCTGTTCCCGAAGACCACCGGCAACCGGCACGGCACCAAGTCCTGGGAAACCAGCAACTACAACCGCGTCCTGAAGCAGTTCAGCCACCACCTGGACCTGCGCGACTCCCGCGGCGAGCTCCTGCTCTACTCACGCAGCCACCGGCTCCGCCACACGAAGGCGACCACTCTGATCAACGCCGGCGCCCCCATCCACGTCGTCCAGCGCTACCTCGGCCACCTGTCTCCCGAAATGACGATGCGCTATGCCGCGACCCTGGCCAGCACCGCCGAGCGGGAATTCCTCACCCTGGCCAAGGTCGGCCGGGACGGCCGTGAACTCGGCATGGACCGTCGCGACATGCTCGACCTGGTCCAGCTCGACCGTCGCACTGACCGCATCCTGCCCAACGGTTACTGCCTCCTGCCGCCCACCCGCTCCTGCGACAAGGGCAACGCCTGCCACGGCTGCGACCACTTCGCCACCGACCGCACCTTCCTGCCCGACATCCAACGCCAGCTCACCGAGACTGAGTCCCTGGTCGCATCCCGGCAGGCCCGACACACCGATCGCTACGGGGAGCCGATGAGCTCGGCCAACGTCTGGCTCGAACAGCGCAACGCCGAGATCCGCAGCATGCGCCTGGAAATCGCCGCCCTGCAAGCCCAAGCCGACAACAGCACCACCGCCGTTCGCGGCGCCGGCGTCCTGGGCCGCGACGGCTACCAAGACCACTCCGCAGCGTCGGGCACGAAAGTCGGCCACTTCGATGACTGAACTCCCCGCCCCCGCCGACAAGGACATTGGCACTCGCCGCGTCACAGCCCTCAAGAAGGCAGCCCAGGACAAGAGCAAGGGCGCAACCAACCGCGCGGAGGCAGGGCTCCGGTCGCTCCTCAAGTCCGGATCAGAGATCAACTTCCGATCGGTCGCCCGAGCCGGAGGTGTCAGCCTCGACTTTCTCTACAGCCACCCCGACCTGCGACGCCGCATCGAGACCCTGCGCAGTCAGCAGAACCCCAAGACAAACACTCTTGCCGACGCCGCGACGAACAGCGACGGCACCGTGATCCAGACCCTGACACAGGCCCTCCGACACGAACGCACCACCCGCCGAGAGCAAGTCCGCGATCTGCAGCAGAGGCTCGCCGCCGCCCATGGAGAGATCCTCCGCTTGCAGCGCGAACTCCATGCCACGGACACTGGCACGTGACCAATTGCAGTCAGCCCGATCGAGACGCTGGCTACGAGTCCGAACGCAGCCCCAGCATGCTGTGCTGAACCACACCGGCGGAAGCGTCAGTGACTCCCGAGGCCTGACGCACCACCTCCACCAGCTGTTGACGAAGTTCCACTGCCGGCTCTCCGAGCACGACACCGCTGAGCACCAGCTCCAGCATCAGACAGTCATAGTCGGCCGAGTTCCCATGAAGGCCCCCGCGGCCCGCTTCCACGACGGCTGAGGCAATCCGCCAACCACCACCCTCGACAGGTGCGAACGTCGCTTCGAAGACGCCAAAGCCGGTCCAACTGCGGTGCAGATAAACGACCCTGTCCTCAGCGAAGACGTTCCACTTCTCATCCATGTCCCGGGCCCGATATCCCCTCCGGATCCGGTCCCAGTTGGCGTCCGTCCAGACACGACCAGGCAACTGCGACATCGGTCCGGGCGTGTTGATCGACAGAACGCGTCGGAACGACTCTCGGGTGAGTGGGGCATCGGAAGTCATGACGCGATCCTACGGATGGACCACCCCGCCAGGACAGCGACTTACCTCCAAGATCAGATCGCCCGGCAGGGCGAGCGAATCCAGCCACCTTCCAGACGCGTCATCAATGCTCTGATCAGCTACTCTGCAAGATCGAATTACTCTTACCCCAGATAACTCCAGAAGTTCGACTTCGACGCGAACCCGAACATCGACCCGGCGACGATCCACACCCTCGCGGCCTGCGAGTGGATCAAGAAGAGTCTGCCGCTCTGCCTGATCGGCGACTCCGGCACCGGCAAGTCCCACCTGCTGATCGCGCTCGGCACCGAGGCCGCGATGGCCGGCTTCCGCGTCAAGTACGTGCTCGCCACCAAGCTCGTCAACGAGCTCGTCGAGGCAGCCGACGAGAAGCAGCTCGCCAAGACCATCGCCCGCTACGGCCGCGTCGACCTGCTCTGCATCGACGAGCTGGGCTACATGGAACTCGACCGCAGAGGAGCCGAGTTGCTGTTCCAGGTTCTGACCGAGCGGGAGGAGAAGAACAGCGTCGCCATCGCCTCGAACGAGTCGTTCGCCGGCTGGACCAAGACCTTCACCGACCCCCGCCTCTGCGCGGCCATCGTCGACCGCCTCACCTTCAACGGCACCATCATCGAGACCGGCACCGACTCCTACCGCCTCGCAAGCACCCGCGCCCGCGCCGAACAGCAAGCCGTCGGCTGACATCGCACGCCACGGATTCGTGGAACGTCCTCAGCGCTCCCGGATTCTCGACCACCACCAGCCGCCCACCGTCCACGCATCGACGGGACCCGGGTTCGGCAGCGTGCGGCGCTCGAACTCGTCGTCGATGCGATCCACCAGCCGGCCCAGGTCCCGCCGGGCACCACAAGGGAGGTGGAGCATGACCTCTTCCAGGTCATCGCGGGCATACTCGACCTCCAAGCCAGGCTGCCAGACATGGGACGCACTGAGATAGCGGCCCGGCAGCTTGAACATCCACTCGAAGCGGTCCAAGGCGTCAGCGACAGCGTTGGGCCATAGCCGCTCGTCTTCGAGACGGCGGATCGCTGCACGGGTCCGCGCGGAGACCCCTCGGACCCGACGCACTGCAACATTCCTGCGCGGCCGCCACCGTTCAGCACGGACGGCCTTCGGACGCCTACGCGGCATCGACCTTTCGGATCAGCATGGCGTCATGCTGACACAGCCCAGCCTGCTTCCGCACGCGTGACCACCACGCACCCGCCACGCCAGTGTTCCTACTTCTCACCAACATTCGTCGGATCCGCAGCCAACGAGTGATGCCGGAACCCACCGACAAGTGCTCTCGCCTATGACCTACGCAGCCAGTCACCGGGATCCGTGAGCAGGCACTGAGTGCTGCGGCGGCTGTGGCTACCGTAGTGTTCGTCGGCGAGATGGTGCGCGCCGTGCGGCATCGTGACGAGCCGAGGATCCTGGCGCGTCTGGTCGGCTCGGTCGAGGGGTACGTGGCGGGCCTTCTGGTCAACGGCGCAGGCTTGGGCGTTTTGGGCACCATGGAGATCGAGAATGATCTGCCTGTGGTGCTGATGGTGCTGCTGACGGGGTGGTGTCTGTCCAACATCGGCGTCAGCGCCGTGATGTTCGTCGTGGTGGCCCAGTCGAGGATTCGGAGGCCAGAGGCGTGGGCCGAACTCGATTTCGTCGAGCGGCATGCCCCGAAATACGGCCAGCCGCCGGAGACGATCGAGGAATACCGGGCGCTGCAGCTTCAGGAGTAGACGTCAGAGGCTTGACCAGCCGAGGAAGGACAGAACCCCGTGGACGCGATGCCCACGGGGTTCTGCGCTGCTTGGCCGGCCGAGCGGGACGTCGACGCTACTTCCCGCACTTGGTCTTGAAGCCGTCCAACAGAGCCTTGCCCGCATCGGAGTTGTCCCGCACGTACGCGCTACCGCTGATGCTGATCGAGGTGGTGCTGGTTGAGATCGGCTCGCTGCCGGTCCGCTTGTTGCGGCTGTCGTCTCCGGCGACCGTCCAGATGATCTGGGACTGATCCTTGTTGAACTCGCCGGTGCTGGTCACGCCCGGCTTCTCGTAGACACCGTCGCAGCTGTACTCATGATGCGAGACACTGTTGCCCTTGACGACCAGCTGGCCGAGGTCGGACGTGCCGTTGACGTCCTTGACGTAGTAGGTACCGTCGAGCTTGCTGGCGCTGTCGCTGCTTCCGCTGCAGGCGGTGAGTATGAGTGAGCCCGCGGCCAGGGCCGCGATGGACACGGTCATCTTGGCCCGCGTCCTACGTGCGGTCCTGGTGATGCTCATGGTGCTCTCCTTTCATTCGTCCTGGATAGTCGGTTTGAGATAGAAGGCCAGTCAAAATACCCTATGGATAGGTCACTTTGGCTGACCGGGACCACCTATCAGGCGCCTTCTCGGAGGTTGCCGAGCCGATGCCCAGTCAGCGCTAGTTGTTCTGACCGCATAGGTTCACCGGTTCGCTCAGGCCGCAGTGGCGAGTGGGCGTCCGCCCCAGCGGATGCCTCTCTCGCTGCGGATGCGAGCGCGTTCCTTACGTTCGGCGGCCAGGACGTCGCGGTGGCGGGCGTTGGCGTTGCGCCAGCGGAGGTAGGCATGCAGGGCCCGGGTCTGGACCGTGTGGTTGGGGTGGTGGGAGTTGGCGATGGTGAACTGCCGCAGCGGTCCGAAGTGGGCCTCGATCGGGTTGGCCCAGGAGGCGTAGGTCGGGGTGAAGCACAGTTCGACCTTGTTCTTCTTCGCCCAGCGGCGGATGTCCGCGCCGGTGTGGGCGGAGAGGTTGTCCAGAATGATGTAGATCGGGGCGCCGTCGGGCCGGGCGGCGCGGATCGACTTCAGTGCGGCCAGGCTGTTGGCGGTGCCCTTGCGGCGGCGGTTGACGCCCCACAGTGTGTCGTCGCCCACGGAGTAGCAGCCGTGGAAGTAGGTGATGCCGTGGGTGCGGCGGAAGGTCGCCGGCAGCCGGTCGGGCCTGCCCTGCTTCGCCCAGCAGGAGCCCGCGGTGGGCCGGATCCCCAGGGGTCCGAACTCATCGAAGGCAAAGACCCGGTCCGGGAAGCGTTCCACAACATGCTCGATCCGGTCGAGCTTGGCGTTGCGGTCGGGGTCGGGGGACTCCTTCCAGGTCTTGGTGCGCTGGAAGGTGATGCCGCGGCGCCGGAGCAGGCAGCGTAAGGCCTCCCGGCCGATACGGATGATGCGTCCGTGTACTTTCCGCAGGTAGTCGGCGAGTTTGCGTACCGACCAGCGAGTGAAGGGCTGGCTGAGCTTGGCGGGGCGGGTGGTGGCCGTCTGGACGACGAAGTCCTCGTCGTCAGGGGTGAGCAGGCGGGGACGGCCTCCCGCCCATCGAGGGTCCAGGCAGGCCAGACCGATCTCGTTGAACCGGTGGATCACATCCCGCACAGTGTCCTCGTCGGCGTGGACCAACCGGGCGATAACCGGCACCCGGTTCCCGCCGGCGGACGCCAACAACATCATTGCCCGCCGGTAGCGCACCGAGCTGGTGCTGCCCCGGCGGACGATCTGCTGCAGCTTCTGTCCTTCCTGATCGGTCAGTCTGCGGACCCGCACAGGCTCGGCCACCCCACCTCCAGTAATCGGAATGGACGTCACCACCCATCCAACCGCGCCACCCGCCAATCCGGTGAACCTATGCGGTCACAGCACTAGGGACGGTGTCAGCGGGCGGGTGGCCGCTTGCCCGATGCTTCGGCGGCTCGGTGGCACAGCTCGACGAGGGAGCCGAGGAGTCGGCCGCCGTACGCGCGGGCGGCGGCGCAGGGGTCCGAGCCGGTTTCGGCGGCCTGGCCGCCGGACGGCCGCACGGCGTCGGGAGCGGGCCGCGGTCGGGCACCGCCGGCCGGGAGGCCCGGTCGCCGTCCGGGGCCCGGCAGTGGTGTGCGCCCCGCCCGGGGCCCGCCTCCGTCCGGGTCTGCGGCCGCGTCCTCCTGTTCGCCCGCGGGCCCGGCGTCCGGCGCGGGGACGGGCTCCGCGCCCGCGGGATCCGGCGGGGGCGGCACGGGGCCCGGCGCCAGGGAGGCCGACGGGGCGGAGCGCTCCAGGGCTCCCACGACGGCGGGGGCGACCGGCTGGTCGTCGGGTACCGGTCGCGGGCCCGTCCCGAGGTAGGCCCGCGGGCCGGCGTCCGCCGCCCCCGAGAGCAGTGCCGTCGCCAGGACGACCGCCACGACGGTGCCGCGTCCGAACGCCCGGGCCGGGGACGGGCAGCCGGGCGGGCGCCGGGCGACGGGGACCGCCGAGGGGGCGGACGCCGCCGACTCCGCACGACGCCGGCAGACCTCCGCGTTGCGCGACGCCGCCCACTGCTCCGACGCGCCCAGGCCGGCCCACGCGGTGGCGGCCACGCTGAACAGTTCGGCCGCCCGCCGGGGATCGCCGCCGACCGCCGCGACGTACGCGCGCACCTCCTGCGCGCGCAGCGCCTCGGGATGCAGGGCACCGCGCTCCAGGGCGACGTGCTGGTGGAGCTCCTCGGCCAGGCGGGCCGCGAGGACCGTGTCCCCGGCTTCCATGGCGCCCCGGATCAGGGCCACCCGGGGGGCGTAGGCGGTCGGCAGCATCTCGCCGGCCGTCCTCGGCGACGTGTCGGCCGTATCGGTCATGGGCCCCTCGCAGGTGGTCTCTCCGAACGGTGGATCACGTCACGTATACCGGTCGCAGCCGCCCGGGCCGGTCCGCGGTCATCCCATCGGGTGAACCGTCCCCGACCGGTCCGGGGAACTCCTCCGTCGTTCTGGCCGTGCCGGTCGGCCGCCCGTCGGCCCGGCCACCGGTCGGGCCATCGGTCGGGCACAGGCGTGGCGTCGCCGCGCGGAAATCGCCGCTTCGAGTGACAGGCCGTCAACGGAGCGGACGTCCGACGAGCGGTGCGCCCGGTGCTACGGCCCGGGACGCCTCCGTCGGAGGGCGGGCTTGGTGTCGGCGGCGCGTGAACCGTCTTCGGCCGTCGCCGAGACGTGGTTGCCTCCCCTGGAAGGGCAACGCGCCGAGAAGGCCTCCCACCACGGGGATCCCGCCCCCGCACCACGCTCCGTGGCGACGTGATGAGGAGTTCCTCGGCTGGTCGGGTGGCCACGACCGTCCGTCCTCGCAACTGGAGGCCTGCCCCCTGGCCTTGTTCACGAGTCGTGGCGTCGGCTGTTCACGAGTCCCGGAGGCGCCCCGAACCACGGTCGGGTGATGTTCACGAGTTCTTGCAGTCAGGCTGACCCGGGCTCCACGACGGGGTGCTCCCGGTGGGCGCGTCCCCGCACCGTGGCCGACCCGCCGGTCGCTGGCCCGTCCCGCGAGCGGGGACGGGCCAGCGGGTTCTCAGCGCAGCTGGCTGAACCAGCGCACGATGGCCGCCGTGCCGGCGACGTTGGAGCCGAGGTGCCTGGAGCCCGCGAAGTCCGGGGTAGCGAGGTCGACGACCGCCGCTTTCACGCCGTGCGATCGCAAGGTGGCCTCGCAGCGGTCGGTGTTGGCGTTGGCCGCCTGCTCGTCGGCGTCGGCCGCGTACAAGCGGACCGGGACGCGTGGTGCCCAGTCGCAGGTGCTGTCGGCCACCCGGAGTGCCTCGGCCAGGCGGCCGGTCGGGTGGCGCAGCATCTCGAAGCCGCGTGGGGTGAGCAGTGCGTCGATGGTGTCGGGCGTGCCGGCGAAGAGTTGCGGGCCGGTGTGCGAACCGTCGAACAGTGCCTCGACCGTGCTGCTGTACGGCTTCTGGAAGACCTCGTCCGGGGAGTCGTACAGATGGTGCAGCCGGTTCCAGGCGACGAAAAGGTACGCCGAGTACAGCACACTTGATTTCGGGTCGAGAGAGCCGTCGAGCAGTGCCGGCAGCTCGGAGTGCTGGAAGTCGTAGGCGCCGCTGACCGGCGCGACGGCTTCGAGCCGGAACCACCGGTCGTCGCCGGCCTGGAGCGCCCGTGCGAGTCCCATCGCCGCCGAGGCGCCCTGGGAGAACCCGGTGACCAGCACGTCGTGTCCCAGCGCCCGACCCGTACGCGGAACAAAGGCGCGGGCTGCCCGGAGCATGTCCAGGGAGGCGGTCGTCTCCGACGGCACATCCATCCAGGGATGGAGTCCCGGGCCGGTGCCCAGACCGATGTAGTCCGGGGCGGCGGCGGCGAACCCGGCGGACGCGTACGTGATGGCAGGCGAGGACACGAACCCGGCCTTGACCATGGAGGACGGGGCGTCGGAGCGGTAACTGGCCGTGCCGTGGGTGAATGACACCGTCCGCAACTCGTGTTCGCCGCCGCGGGGCAGCACCAGCAGTCCGCTGGCGGTGACCGGTCGGCCGCTGGGGTCCACGGTGCGGTACACCAGCCGGTAGGCGTCCACTCCGAACCGGACTGTACTCGCGTCGTACCTGGCGGCGGTCAGTGCCGCGGCGACATCCTCCTTCGCGGCCAGGGTGGTGATCTGCTGAAAGGACACCAACCGTCCGCGATCGCTTCGGTGCACCGTGTCCGCCGAGGCGGCTCCCGTCGTCACGGTCGCAGCGGCCAGGACGGCCAGGACTGTTCCGACGTTCAGCCGGCGAAGCACGGACCGTGGTTTGCCTGCTAAGTAGGTGGATTTCATGTCGCCGACGCTACGTACGGTCACCTCGTGCCACAGCCCAGCCAGCGGGCGTATCCGCCCTGTGGCTATCCCTACCGCGACACCAGGTGCAAGGCGGGGAACCGTCGAAGGCCGGCTGACCGCCGAAGGCTCCAACCCCACGGCCCTCTGCGCTCCGCCCTCCGGCCCTCCGGGTGGAGGGCCAGCGCCATCCAGCGACGTCGTTTCTCGTTTCTCGTGAACATCCGCAGCATTCAAGATCGCCAACTGTGGCCCAACCCGCTGTCCAATCGCTGCCGCCTCACGTGAACGAGGCCACCTGCCCCCCAATCAGGAGCACGGCCGGTGGCGAGCCGGTCGGTGGTCTCCGCGGTGCGGGGCGGGTCGGCGCGCACCGCGGTGCGGGGAGCGATCAGGTCGACGGCCCGGTCGTAGCCGTCGGAGCGGGCCCGGGCGGTGAGGATCCGCGTCTGCTCGCCGGCGACGCGGAGTTTGCGGCCGCTCTCGGCCAGCGCGGCGGAGGAAGGCGTAGGTGGACGTGGCGTCGGCGAGCCGGTCGGCGATGCCGGCGGCGGGCCCGGACCGGTGGGGCAGTGCCTCGACGGCCTCCCAGGCGAAGCGCCGCTCGATGCCGAGCACGATCTCGGTGAAGTCGGCGAGCTGCCCGATCAGCGCGGTGCGGGCGAGTGCCGAGGAGTCCTCGACGGGCAGCCGGTCGACGTCGGCGAGGTGCTCGGCGGCGAGGGCGACGAAGTCACCGAACCGCGCGGTCACCGGGGGCCGCCGGTGGCGTTGCGGACGGCCCGCGCGGCCCGGCCGGCGAGCAGGGAGGCCCGGGCCGGGGCGTGCGCGTCGGCGGGCGCGGTGGTGTCGGCGACGGCCGCGAGCTGTTGTTCCGCCTGGTCCAGGAGTTCGGCGAGCGCGGTCCCGTCCGCGAGGACGAGCGCTGTGGGTTCGTCGTCGTACCCGGGCTGGTCGAGCAGATCGCGGGCTTCGAGCACGAGGGTGTAGGCGCCGGTGGCGGCGAGGGCGTCGCCGTGGTCGGCGCCCGGCCCGATGGCCCAGGCCGCGGTCTGGTCGAACAGGTTCCATGCGCCGGCCAGCACGGTGGGGTGGTCGACGGCGGCGAGTCGGACGGTGGTGCGGGTGGTCCACCCGGTCATCTCGTTCATGGGGTGCGTCCTTCGTGCATCGGGTGTGCTCTTCGTGCAGGTGCGTGGAGGTCAGGCTGCCCGCAGAGCGGTCACTGTCCTGGCCTGCCGGGATTCCTGTGGAAAACCCGGTGTTCGCGGAGGATCCGGTCCAGTCGGGTGACGCGGCTGGAGACCTGGGACGGCGTACCGAACTTCCACCGGCGGTCATCCGCTGACCTGGCGTGTGGATTCCACCACTACCTGTCATTTCCGAACGAGCTCGACCTGGGGCTTCGGGTGGGTGTCCGGTCGGCGTCGTGTACCGGCCGTCTCGCGGCGGTGGCACTTGCCCGCGTGATGGGGCAGGATCCCCCTTCCGTGAGCTCTCAGGACAGCGAGCTGTCACCCGCGTGGGTTGCGCAGAAGCCCCGGGCCCTTGCGGACAAGTCCTCCGACATCGACCGGCCGGGTCGCCACGCTGCCGGCGCCCGCCTGCACCCGCACCACCAGGCCGAGCCCATTGACTCGGCCCTGCGCTCGCATAGCTACGGCGAAGTGACAAGTAGCTCTCTGTAACCGATGTGACGGTCTGCTGAGCAGTGGCTGAGGGTTTGAAGATCCTGTCCTCCGGGCTACTGCTGCGTGGCGTCGACGTCGTGGTCTGGAACCCATACCGGCGAGGTCGACGTCGCGAGCCCGAGATCGTCCAGGGTGGCGTCCTCACCTGAGAGCGCCAGCAGGAGGAACCGGGCCATGCCCATGTCGTAGTGGTGCCAGCCGTCGGGGAACTCGCCTCGCAGCCACACCATGACGGGCCAGCGGTCCGGGTTGTCTCCTTCGGTAAGCCAGAAGCAGTAATCTCCGTTGTAGTTGCTCGCCCAGTACAACAGCCCGCCGGGCTCGGGGTAGACGGGGTACGGGCAGAGATCGAACGAATCCTCCCGCATCTGCTTGAATGCGGCTCCGGTATCGCTGGTGAGCCAGTTGACCTTGCGGGAGAGAGCGTCGACGCTGATGGGTCCGCCGGGCAATGGCCGCGGAGTCACGATGCCGAGTTCTCCCCGTAGCTCGCCGGGGCCGAAGAGATCGACGAATGCTCGGTAATCGGCGGGGAGCTGGATTCCGGCGATGTCCTGGGCCAGGTCCCACGGAAGCAGCGGCTCAGCAGCCGCTGGGTCCAGACCGGCGAGTTGCGCGAGTCCGGCGACGTCAGGCCGCGGGGCAGTGTGGCGCCCTGTCCGTCCCCGGAAGTCACGTCGGGCGATCCACAGGACGAGGTCTCGCGCGATCTGCTCGGCGCTGGTCTCCGTGGTCACGACGTGTTCCCTGCAGGACGGATCACGCAGGACGATCTCGTAGCCGCCCTCGTCCTCCAGCGCGACCGAGGCGAACCAGGACGACTCGTCCTCGCTGTCCTGGAGGACAACGAATGTGTTCTCCGCGGTGTCGAGCCCGTTGAGTAGCGTGCGTATGGCAGCTTCGGACGGGTCGTCGACGCGTTCGCTGTTCTCGTTCTCGGCGTAGTAGAAGTCTGCGGCCATGCACCCCTCCCCGGGTGGTATTTCGGCAGGTAGGTCGGACGCAGCCTGGCATGTCCTGCCGACAGTGCCGCTACCGGGACCGGGCCAGACACGCGCCTCTGTGGCGCCGTCGGGGCGCCCCGGGTGTCGGCGGCCCCGGCCGGGGCTCTCGGCAGCACACGGTGCGGTCCTCGCCCCTGGGCCCGCCGGGCTCTTCCTGGTCGTCGTCCTCGGTCCAGGCGCCGAGGGGCCCGGTTCGCCGTGGACCTCGGCGCCGAGCAGCAGCGCGCCGCCCTTGCGGTGCCAGTTGAAGGGCCCCCGCCGGCACCGTGGATCCCGCGCCGACCGGGAGCCCGGCCGGTACCGGGCGTGCTGCTCGATCGTGGCCCGCAGGACGCGCTGGTGCTGCATCTCCCGAATCAGGCCCCGCCGCATGGAGTGCCTTGTGCAGCGGGGGCGGGTACGGCGAAGGGTCCGGTGCTCGACCCGCAGCCGGGCCCGCAGGAGGAGCGCGAACTGCGGCCTCTACGGTGGCGGGCATGTCAGGATCTCGACGCACTTTCAGGCACGCGGACGGCGAACGCATCCCTTGGTACGTGGCGGCACGTGTTCATCCGTAACGGCGGCAACTACTTCCTCACCGATCTGCTCATCTACGCCGACGGGCTCATCGACTGCTGGGGCCTGGTCACGGTCGAGGAGTTCGCCGAGAAACTGCGCAGCGGATGGGTCGCGACGACATTCGAGGACGGTGCACGGGCATCGGCCCACCATGTGGCCGCGTGGAACGCACGGCGCCGGCCCGAAGTGGCCCGCCGGCGCGCAGGCAAGCGGCAGCGGCCACCCGGGCGGCGGGTCCGGTTCCCGGTCAGCGGCAGTTGTGGGCCGGTGGGCTGCAGAGCCTGACATCGCTGACGCCCGGCAGGCCGGCGATCCTCTGCCGCAGGACGGCCAGATCGGCGGCGGGGGTGTGAGGGGCGAAGACGACGGTGAGCGTGCCGCCCGGTACTCCGCCGGTCTCCCCCACACTGACGCTTGTGGCACCGTGGCCGAGGCCTGAGCCGTCGACCAGGAGCTCCGCCGGAAGCGACGGGCCAAGGAGTGAACTGCCCTCGCCGACGGTGGCGAGGAAAGCGTCCGGCTCCCTGAAGTACGGGCCGATCAGCAACGGGCCGAACACCCAGCCGGCAAGGCCGAGGGTCACCACCGACACCAGGGTGCCGACCAGCAGCGGGACGCGGCGGGACCCAGGACGCGACCGGCTTGCCGCGGCGAGCAGAACGATGCCCACCGGCGCCAGCATGAAGAGGCCGAAGAGGAAGCCGACAGCCGAGAACGCGAGCACCCCCCAGCCGGTGATCCGGCAAGCTGCCCGAAAGTTGTCCGCGTCCCGCGCGAAAAGGGGTGCGGGTGTTACCAGTGAACCGAGCACCAGCGGACCGTTGATGAAGGTCCCGCCGCTGGCGGCCACCCAGACCAGTGCTGGTGCCGCGCACAGCATCGCCAGTACCACCAGAACCCGTGCCGCCCGCGGCACCGGCCGACACACGCCCGACGTATCCACTCGCCCCCCAATATTGAACACGTTCAAATTGCAGGGGCGTCACGATAGCAGGAACATCCCCGCGGTGGCCAAGTACGCAGGCCCGGGGCGTTCATTCCGGTCACTCCAGCCGGTCCGGGCCGGCCTACTCATCGAGTACCAGCGGCGAGCCCTCCGACCCGCCGACAAAGCCCCGGGACGGCCAGCACCGGCGCAACGCGGCGTTCGCCCCCCCCCGGGCCGCCTCCAGCTGTTCTTCGGCCTCCCGTTCCAGGCACTGCGTGTGTTCCTGGTGGCAGGTCCAGCAGCGGCCGCCGAGGCGGCGGGTCCACTGCTCGTTGCCGTCCGGGCCGTACTCCCAGGTGCTCTCCTCCTTCGGGACCTGGCCACGGTCGGCGCAGGCCAGGGTCCACATCAGGTCGCAGTGGTCCTGGCGGGCCTTCTTCTCCCTCTTCTGGCGCCGGTCGTAGGCGGCACGGTTGTCCGGGTTGTCGAGCGCATCGAGCAGGGAGTGCCGGCCGGGGCCGCCGTAGCGCCACCACACCGGCCCAAGCGGGCCGTACTCGGCCAGCAGCTCCAGAGTGGTGGCGATGACCGGCACCGCGTCGTCGTACTCGCGACAGCCGTCCCCGTCCGCGTCGTGGGTGGGGACGGTCCACCAGCCGCCGCCCCAGGCGTCGCGCGCCAGGTCCGCCACCGCCTGCTGACGGTTGGCCAGGTCCACCGGACCGGCGTCGGTGACGACCGGGGCGACCGGCGGGTACCCGACACGGGTGTGCCCGGGCCAGGTACGAAGCCACCAGTGCACCATCCGGTCGGCCGGCTCCCGGTCGGAGCGGGCCAGGTCGTTGTCGCGGACCTTGCCGCGGAACAGCTCGCGGTACCGGGGGACTTCGCGGCCATGTCGGCCGGAGCCATGGTGGAGCGGTCGACCTCGACCATCAGCACCGGAACCCCGATCTCCGCGGCCTGCCACACCCCGTCCGGGCGCACCTTGCGCTCGCCACCCGGCAGCAGGAACCCGGTCTCGGTCGACCAGGACCGCACCGTGCCCACCCCACCCGCGGCCCGGGCGCACTGCCACCCAGGACGAACGCGGCGATCGTCTCGTTGACCGCCATCGCGGGTTGCTCGGGGCGGTCTTGTAGTGCCGTGCGATGGCGACCGCTTCGGCTGGGTGGCGGGTGGGCTGTGGCCAGCGCGCGTGGGCGGCTCGTTTGACGCCGAAGTTCGACATCTTGCGTTTCACGACACGGGGGTTGGAGCGTCGGCGGCGAACAGGGGAACGCCGAGGCGGTGGGCGGCGGCCCGGCGGGAGGGTCAGCGTCCTACCCGCAGTCAGCACACCTTCGGGTGGTTACGAGCAGCGGTCCCCGAGGACGGTGAGGCGCGATGCGTACGGTTCCGACTGACGGGGCCGGCCGACCACCCGGCCCGTACTGCCGAGAAGGGATCCGTATCTTGCCGCGTTCACACCGCACCCTCGCCGCCGCAAGCTCTTTGTTCCTCGCCTCATCCGGTCTCGTCCTCGCCGGCGCGGCCGGTGCCGGCGCTGCGGCCTGCGGAGCCCACAAGGTCACCAGCATCCCTGGTGCCGAAGCCGAATACCGTCTGGCCTGCAGCAACGGGAACCTCCGCGTGTACGGCTGGGTCAAGGACACCCGCCCCGACGGCGACTTCGCCGCACTCCACATCCACAGTTCCAGCGGCGAGGTGCGCAGCGCGTTCGCCGACGGCATGGGCACGGTCGAGCACTTCGACTTCACGTTCGCTCGCGCCAGCTCGGCGGAAGTCCGGCTGAGCTTGGACAACTGACCGGCAACGGGCCGCTGTGGTGCGGCGTCCCGACGCGGCGACGGTTGCCGTTGTCCGTACTGACGGGCAGGGACGGCGGCTATCGGCCGGCCGGGCGTACCCGGGCGCCGGTCCGGGCTGGGACGGCGGCACGCTGGTAGGTGTGAGTGCCCGAGGGTCCGCGCGGGTGCGGCTGCCCCACATCGAGCCGACACCGGCGACGGCCGGGGGCTCGCCCGGCTTGCTGTCGGCGGGTCAGTGCCGGACTCCGGCCGCCGTCCACGCGGGGGCGGTGATCTCGCGGTAGGGGTCGACGACCGCCTCGCCCCGTTCCCCGTCCAGAACAACGGCGGTGGCCACCACTCTCACCGCCGGAAGGTCGAGCATCAGCGAGGATCCCCGGTTTCCCCGCCCATGCTCTCGTTTCCCCGGTTGGTTCTCGTCTGAGGCATGAAAGGAGCGAGCAAGCGGGGCTCCGGGGTCCGAGGCATGAGGGCGGGTCGAGTCCGGCTCCGGCGAGCAGAAATCCGGCCGCCAGAAGTCCTCGTCGAACATGTCCGGCAGGACGGACCCGAGCGGCGTCTCCCGGGAGAAGTACGTGACGCCGCCGATGCACACCGTGCGGTAGCCGTGCCGGCCGAGCCCGACGAGGAGGTTCGGCGCGTCGAAGACGAACGTGCGCGGGTCGACCGTCTTGAACGCCGGCGGCCGGCACTCCCACAGCCGCGGGGGCTGCTTCGGCTGCGGGAGCTTCGGCAGGAAGCCGGAGAAGAACGCCACGTGCGCGGGCAGGGTGAACGTACCGGGCGTCCGGCGCTCCTCCCACTGCCCTCCCGGCACGAGGCCGGCCACGCTGTCGACGAGAAGCGCGCCCGGCAGATCCTGCGCGACCTCGCATCGGACGGCATCCTTCAGCGCGTCGACACCGATCGAGCCGTCTACCGCAACGCTGCCGATCCGGAGAATTAGGCTGATAGGCGGGAGCCACGACACTCACATCCGCGCCCGGGCCGCTCCACCGGAACCGGGGCGTTGCGTCGCGAGCTGGATTCACCTGTGCGAGTGAACTGCGCCTGCCCACTGGAGGCCAGCACTGGACTGCCGCAGAGTGCAGCGGTTGCGGCACGAAGGCCCGCAGGTCAAGCCGTCTGCGGGCGGCCTCGGATGCGTGGCGTCGGCACCTCTAGACTCGCCCTCATGACGCAGAGACAGCGCTGATCGACTCGTCCGGCGCCTCCCTCCGGGCCCGATGGGGCTCAGGCGCAGACCCAGGGCGGTGTCGTTCAGAGGTTTTGTCCGGCTGGATGCCGGTTCAGGTGGCTTGCGTGGCAGCGTAGTTACTCAGGTTGAACCTGTGA
The DNA here is from genome assembly GCF_042677365.1 of Kitasatospora sp. NPDC127116. Classification (NCBI taxonomy): domain Bacteria; kingdom Bacillati; phylum Actinomycetota; class Actinomycetes; order Kitasatosporales; family Streptomycetaceae; genus Kitasatospora; species Kitasatospora sp. NPDC127116. The sequence goes on along the minus strand of NZ_JBHXTL010000001.1, from coordinate 156,738 downwards.
GGCGCGCAACGCGTCCACGCACACCAGGGCTCCGCGCAGAGCGGGTCAGCTGCCCGGGTGGGAGGCCGCCCAGCCGTGTTCGAGCAATGCGAAGGCCTCGTCGGCGGCGCGGTTCGGCTCGGAGTGCCGCAGGATGAGGCCGCGGGCCTCAAGGGCGAAACGGGCCAGTGCGGCGCAGCTGATGTCGTCCTCGGGGGCACCGACAGCCTCGGTAATGGCTCGCGCCAGGGCCGCTTCGTGGCGCGTCCACATGCGGTGGGCGTAGTCGCGCAGCGCGGGGGTCTCCTGCACCATGCGCGTGAAGTCGGCGAACCGCGGGTCCGTGGTGTGGACGGCGAACTGGGTCTGTTTCAGCAGGATGTGCTCGCGCAGCGCCTGGGGGATCGACTGGCCTGGGGTGCGGTCGCGCACGGCGGCGACGAGCGCTGCTTCAAGGTCGTCGTCCTGGTCGAAGACCAGGGCTTCCTTGCTGGGGAAGTGCTTGAACAGGGTGGTTACCGAGACGTCCGCGGCGTCGGCGACGTCCTTGACGCCGACCTGGTCGTAGCCGCGGTCGAGGAAGAGTTCGAGTGCGGCGTCGGCCAGGGACTGGCGTGTCTGGGCCTTCTTGCGCTCGCGGCGCCCGGTCGGTTCGGTCACTCGCCCATGATAGCCCAAGATGCAGCGACTTCGAAAGTTTAGTCATTGCACTTATTTTGTGAGTGTGCTTTCTTGATGATGCCGGGCCTCCCGGCGGCTCACCCACCTCCCGAGGGACACTCCCATGAACTCTGCTCGTGATTCCCGCATCGCGATCGTCGGCGCCGGCCTGGGCGGCCTCGCCTGCGCCCGAGTCCTGCAGCAACACGGCCGCTCCGCCACCGTCTTCGAACGCGAGGCCTCCGCCGACGCCCGCCCGCAGGGCGGCACCCTCGACCTGCACGCCGACACCGGCCAGACCGCCCTGCGGGCGGCGGGGCTCCTCGACCCGTTCCACGCCCTTGCCCGCCCCGAAGGAGAGGAGTGGCGCGTGCTCGACTTCACCGACGCCGCCCTCCTGGCGCATCAGGGGCCTTCCGCCGCCGGCGGCCGGCCGGAGATCGACCGTGGCCAACTGCGCGAACTGCTCCTGGACTCACTCACCGAGGGCACGGTGCGGTGGGACCGCGCCGTCAGCAGGGTCACCCCGCTCGCGGACGGCACCTGCCGACTGCTCTTCGCTGACGGCGCCGCCGAGGACTTCGACCTGGTGGTCGGCGCCGACGGCGCCTGGTCGCGCGTCCGCCCGGCCCTGTCGCACGCCGCACCCCGCTACACCGGCGTCACCTTCGTCGAGACCGGATTCGACCACTGCGACACCCGCCATCCCGACCTCGCGCGGCTGGTCGGCAACGGATCGATGCTGGCGAAGGGCGCCGGCAGGTCCCTGGTCGCCCAGCGCAACAGCAATGGCCACATCCGCGCCTACATCGCGCTCCGCACGCCGCAGGACTGGCACATGGCCGCCGGTATCGACCTCGGCGACCAGCGGGCCGTACGCGCGCACCTGCTGAGGATGTTCGACGACTGGGACGAGAGCCTGCGCTACATCCTGCGCAACAGCGACAGCGGGTTCATCAACCGGCCCCTGTTTGTCCTGCCCGCCCCGCACACCTGGCAGCACGTTGCCGGCGTCACGCTGCTCGGCGATGCCGCGCACCTGATGCCCCCGGTCGGGCTGGGCGCCAATCTCGCGATGCTCGACGGCTCCGACCTCGCCCACGCCCTCGTCACCGAACCCAGTATCGACGACGCCGTCCGCGCCTACGAGAGCATCATGCTGCCGCGCTCGATCGAGGCCGCGACGAGCAGTGCGCAGGGACTCGACCACCTCGTTCCCGCAGTGACTTCCTGAGCAGACTCCACCGCCCCGGCCCCCCGCGGCCGTTCCCGCGTCGATCATGTGCACTCTCCCGGCGGTCGCGTCCGCCCCAGGGCGGCGTCGTCAGAGGGTCTGTCCGGTTTGATCACGTGATGCCGAGGGTGTCGAGTGGCCGGGTGGCGTCTCGGCCGTGTTAGCGCAGGCCGGCGGCGATGTTGTCGTAGCCGGTGAGGCGGAGGGCGCCGATGGCGAGGTTGCGCAGTGCGGCCATGGTCCGGGGTGCGGTTCCGGTGCGCACGCGCGTGGGGGCACCTCCCGGCCGAAGGCTGGGGGAGCGTCCTCGGCGAAGGTGGTGTCGCGGATGTGGTGGATCTTGTTCTCGATGCCCCGGTGTTCGCGGACGTGGTGCGCGATCTCGGGGGCGTCGGCCTGCTCCGCCGTCAGGTCGGTGACTGCGTGGACGCGTTCCAGGGTGACCTTGCCGGTGGTGACGATCCGGCGGCGGCGCACGATCTGCACGGCCTGGGCGGCGTGGGGGAAGTCGAGGCCACAGGTGACGGTGGCGGTCTTGACGCGGCGGATCCCGTCGCGGCCGTGTGCGATGGCGCGGGTCTTGTCCAGCAGCGGCACGTCCCGCCAGGGCAGCTGCTTCAGGTGCTGGTGCAGCAGCGGCTGATTCCCCTTGATCACGGCGATGCGGTGGGCCTTCTTGTCCTCCACCAGGAAGCGGGCGTGGGCGGTCTGCGAGTGCAGGGCGTCGAAGGTGACCACGGTGTCGGCCAGGTCGAGTGGGGCGAGCATCGGCCGGAAGACGGTGATCTCGTTGGTCTTGGAGTCGACCTCGCGCCGGGCGGTGACCAGGCCGGCTCCGGTCATCGCGGCGAGCAGGTGGACCTGGGTGCCGTCGGTGCGGCGGGCACCGCGCACGGTCTTGCCGTCCACGGCCAGTGAGCGGCGGCGCGGGGCTGCCCTGTCCTGGCCCGGTGGCGGGCGGCCAGGGTCGCGGGCGGCGAGCCAGGTGCCGATCGCCGCGTCGAGGGCGTCGCCGTCGACGCGCCGCAGGACCCGGCGCACGGTGGCCTCGGCCGGGGCGGTGGGACCGGATGGCTCCCGGCGGGCGGCGCCGAGAGCGACCAGCACGGCGGGCGGCGCGTCGGCGGCCCACTCCGCAATCGCGGCCAGGGACTTCGCGCCGGCCAGCACCGCGCACGCGGCGAGCGCGAGGACGAAGGCGAGGGGGTGGCGGCGGCCCTTGGCCCGGCGCGGATCGGGTACCGCCGCGAGGCGGCCCAGCAGCTGCGGGTGTTCCCCGGGCTCGGCAGGCCGGGTGGCGGCGAGCTGGTCCAGGCCGGCGGGGATGGGCGATGAGGAGCGGGCAGACACGGTCCTCCGTCGTGGTGATCAGGGCTTCGACACCTCATGATCACCTGGAGGCCATGCCTGCCTCCGCTCACGCCTCGTCCGCGAACGCCACAGTCACGTCCGCCACCTGAACCGGAATCAAGTCGGGCAGATCCCCTGAACGACGCCGCCCTGTGACGGATGCCATCTGGTGGCATTTCAGAGAACCGCAGGTCAGGCAATTGATAGTGCACGAATAAGCGCAACTAATACTCTCAAGTTTTGATGCCGCGTCAGTTGGCTATAGAATCGGCCGCACCACTGCCATTCCGAGGGATATTCCCTCGGCCCCTCCGCATGATCTTGGGTTCTCCCGAACCCGGGGGCCCGGGCGCAGCCCATGCACCCATCGTGGAGGGGAGCAGCGTTCCATGACTGGAGAGCCGAAGGACCCGAACGCCGGCGGCGAGTCGGAGCGGGAGAAGCCGGACGACCAGCGGGAACGCCGCGTGCAGATGATGGGCGCGATTGTCATCGAAGCGCTCAGGCTGGCGGCGGAGATCTTCCGCCGGCTCTGAGTGCGGCAGTGCGGCCCGGGGTGCCACCCGGGCCGCACATGTGGTGATGGTCCGCCGCGCGGTCCGCGGCCGCCCGGTTGCTTCCGTCGTGAGGAGAGCCGGGCGGCTTCACCATGCCCCCGAAGGAATCATCCTTCGGAAGTCAAAATCATCAGGCCTGAATCGGTAACAATCCCGAAGACCTGATGATGGAAATCCGATTCATTGACCAACACATTCGATCCCAATCCCTGACTTCAACTTTGAAGACACCTCATTGAAGTTCAGAATGCAATCGGATGCTTCAGATTCTTTCGATGGCCTAAGACTAAATCTACCACGACGCCGAAAAGGATCGAGGTCTTCAGCGGGCGGTTGCCCGACGACGAGAGAGCCCGGGAAGTGAGGTATCCCGTGCGGGACACCTCCTCCCTCGCGGCCCGACGTCTGGGCGTGGGACCAGTTGGTCCCGGGGCCGCTCCGCCCGGCCGGCGCCCCGGATCGGCCTCGGGTCCTACTCACGTGAGTACGTGGTCGCCGCATGCCTCACCCGCAGCGTTAGAAATCTAACGACCAGCCGCAGGGGCGGCGCATCACTGGTTCAGCGCCCCTGACGGCCTCTACACCCCCGCCTGGCTTCCCGTCCTGCGTTAACGGTCGTTAGCCTCGTATATCTGGCAATATACGAGGCAACTGCTGTGGGAGGCTTCCTCTCGTCAGCACCCCATGCGTGCAGGAGAGTCGAGTTGAGTACCGTACCCACGCCCGGCGGGCCCGCCGGCGTCTTCCGCACGTACCGGCACAGCGTCACCGAAGTGGCCCGGCTCGGCGACGCCCTGGCCGTGCCCCAGGGTCGCACGGCCGATTCCGCCGGGTCCGCGCAGCTCGTACGGCGGCGGCCCCGCCTCCACGGCGGTCAGCCATGAGTACCGAACTCGACATCGTGGAAGGCGAGTTCGTCGACGTCGATGGCCGGCCAGTGCCTGCTGCCCGCACCGGCAGGCACGGGATCGACGTCAGCGGATTCGACCGTGACACCGTGCTGGTGGCCGGTCGGCCGCTGCCGGCCGCGTTCGCGGCGCCGCAGTACGCGGCCGGGGACTTCGTCATCAGTGAGGAGATCGCGCGGCTCCTCAGCGAATCGAGGGTGCCCAACACCGAACGCAACCACCGGGCCCGGATTCGGGTCTTCGAACGCTGGTGTGCCGAGCGCGGCCGGGTCGCGCTGCCCTGCACCACGGCGACGCTGATCGAGTACGTCGGGTGGATGATCCTCAGCGACGTCTACGACCCCAACACGGTCTCCGACTACCACAGCACCGTGGTCACCTGGCAGGAGCGGGAGACTCCCGGGAACACCCGGCCCGGGACCATCCAGACCGGCAAGATGATCGCCGCCTTCCGCAGGAAGTGGTCGGCGACCAAGACCGAGAAGCAGTCACCCGCGATCCTCGAAGCCGACCTGGAGGAGATGGTCGCCGACTGCGACCGGGACCACCGCCAGGGCATCGGTCGACGCGACGCCGCCATGCTCACGATGGGCTGGCACCTGCTCAGTCGCCGGATCGAGCTGGCCCGCCTGGTGCCCGTCCACGCCGAACTGCACACCGACGGCATCGCCGTCCGGCTCGTCGCCCGCAAGACCCGCAAGGACGGTTCGGTCTTCGAGGCCTGGATCCCGGCCCGCGACGACGCCCCGCACCTGTGCCCGGCGCGCCGCCTGCGCGCCTGGCTGGAGTACGCCCGCACCGTCCGCATGCCGCTCGACCGGGCCCTGTTCCGCGCGCTCAACAAGGCCGGTCAGCTCCAGGTCCGGCTCACCCCGCAGACCCGGCCGAGGCACCCTGACGGGCAGCCGAAGGCCGACCACGAGATCGCCGTCGAGGAGTGGGTGGAGCTCTCATACCTGTCCGGCGACGCCGTCAACGCGGTCGTCAAGGCCCGTGCCCGGAACGCGTACCGGAGTGTGGCCGACCTCTCGGAACAGCAGCGCGTCGAGTCCGGCTACAACGCGCTGCTGCACGAGGACACCGTGAAGGCCGTCACCGCGCACGGCCTCCGGGCCGGCGGGGCCTCCGCACTGCGCGAGGCCGATGTCCCCGAGGACCAGATCGCCGAGATGGGCGACTGGCGCAAGGACTCCGCCGCGATGCGCCGCTACTTCCGCCGGATCCGGGTCCGGAAGCAGAACCCCTGGGCAGTTGCCCGCGCCGGCCGGATGCAGGAGCGGGCAGCGCCACTGTGACAGGCGGACACTGCCGCTCCGCGCCGCGGCGGATACCCCTGTGGGGAGGCGCAGGGGTACGGAGCAGCCTGCTCCCGCGGTGTCGGACATAGCCGGTGCGCCAATGGATCCAGTGCTCACGCCCAATCTGCCCGGTGGGCACGCCATCCCATCAGCAGTCAGGCCTCTCGGTCGACCAGCAGGGGCACGGTCCGGCACCAGAACTCGCAGTGGTTCCGGACAGCGGAGTACTCACCTGCGGGCGGCCAGGGGGCGCAGTTTCTCCTACGACCCGCTGAGTCCCATCAGGACGACTGCGGTCCCGTCGATGAGCCGACCGCACGGACGGACTCCGGTGAGTTCGGCGCTGCTCGACAGCGTGGCGAGGGAGCACGTGCCGGCGGCTCCGCTGCTGCCATCGTGCCGGATCGCTTCCGGTCCGGCCGATCGGCCCGCGGGAGCGCGCTCTTCCCACCCGGCTGGGCCTGTCCGGGCCCGGGCACGAGCGGCCTCCCGCCGTCCCGAAACCGATCACCGCCGGCCGGGACCGTCCGCCCCGCTACACCTGCTCCGGGCGCAGGAGACCGGCCTGGCGGGAGAAACGCAGGAGGCGGTTGTAACCCGAGGCGTCGCGGTACAGGGACTCCAGGTACAACACGCGCACGATCGCCGTCAGCTCGGTCTCGGTGGCGCGCACCGTGTGACGGCGGGAGCCCGGGACCGGCAGTGCCGTGGCGAGCACGGTGTCCAGCGCCGCCGAGTCCACGCCCGTGAGGACGCCGGCCTTGGCATCGGCGAGGGCCTGGCGCAGGAGCTCGATGTCGGCACCGCGCAGTTCGAGCGCGACACCCGGCACGGGGGCCCGCTCCGGGCCTGGCCGGGCCTCCACAGCCGGGTCCTCGTGGCGGGCCCGGTACCGCAGGGCATCGTGCCCGAGGGGGGTGAGCCGGGTCGCCCAGGCCGAACAGTCCTTGCCACTGGGCAGGGTTTCGGGCAGGTCGGCAGGTGTGAGCTCGAACAGCCCGGCACGCGCGAGCCTGCGGACCGTACCCGACCCGCCGGAGTGGGCCTCCAGGAGCCGGTCGCCTGCCATCCAGGTGCCCGACCCCAGGGCGGCAACCGTCTCCAGCATCATCCACTCGATCTGACTGAGCGTCATGAATCCTCTCTTGGTCCGTAGTTGCCGTCAGCCTTCCATGCCCGCTCGGCCCCGTGACCCCGGTTCCGGCGGACCGGGGACGTCGACATCCACTCCGTGGAATGCCTGCTCCATTCATGAACAGAAGTTCGCGGCCTGCGTCGAGACCCGCAGCATCAGCTGCGGCAGAGCCGGCCGGACGGGCGCGGACGTGACCGATCCGGAGAGGACGGGGGCCGGCACCGGGCGCAGCTCCTCGACCGCACTCCCGAGGCCGGGCACCCGCACCTCGACAGGTGTGCCGTGCACCGTCGCGGGCAGAGGGCAGAGGGCAGAGGGGAGAGGGCAGCGTGCGGCCGGGGCCCGGACGGTGATCCGCCCGGGCCCCGGCGCTCGTGGAGGCGGGACGGTCAGGCGCCGGGGACACTGACGTAGCCGGAGATCCCGTGCTTGCCGGCGCGGGCCTCGGCGGGCTTGAAGTGGCGGTGCGTCACCTTGTCCCCGAAGTTGCCCTCGACGGTGTCGATGGTTCCGTCGTGGTTGACGGCGACGACGACCCCGACGTGGCCACCGGTGGCGTAGGCGGGCGAACCGTAGACGACGAGGTCGCCGGGCGCGGGGGTGTAGGGGCGCTCGCCGCGTGCGGGCAGGCGGTTGTGGAACAGGTGGTGCTCCTGGCCCCACTTGCCGACACCGCGCCCGAGCAGGGTGGTCGGCGCGGGCCTCACACCGGCCCGGTGCCAGGTCCAGTCGACGAACGCGGCGCACCAGGAGGTCTTCGCGCACTTGCTCTTCTTGGCCTCCCCTTCGGCGTAGGCGAAGTACTTGTCGCACGCGCCGGTCTTCTCGGGCTTCTGGCCGGCCGGGGTGATCTGGTCGCGGGCGATGGAGACGATCCGCTCGCGCAGCGCGGAGCGGGCCGCGGTGGCGGGCTCGGCCGCGGTGGCGGACTCGGCGGCGGTCGCGTCCCGGACGGTGTGCACACCGTCCGGGAGGGCGGCGGCCGCGGTGGCGGTGCCGAGGCCGCCGAACGTCCCGGCGGCCAGCAGGGCGACGGCGGCGGTCCTTCCGGCGCGGCCCGCGAGGGCGGTGAGCAGGCGCGATTCTGCCATGTGCATGATCTCTCCTTGTATGCGCTCCCACCGACCCGGATGGACGTGCGACACGTCCGGGGTGCGGAAGGGGATGGGTTTCGCCGGGGTGCGTCCTCCGGCCGATCACCACCGTTGCACGCCCGACCGCCGAACTCCTACGCTGTGTGAACTCCTGGTTACCCATGCATATGCGCAGAGCCTCCGCACGGCGCTGAACTGGTCTTATGCGCAGCCGAAGGAAGAGGAAACGAGCCGATGACGCACAGCCGGCCGCCGCAGGAAGCAGAGGAACCGGACCGGCAGACGGCCGCCGCGGCCCGCGCCGAACTGGCCCGGACGCTGCGGAGGTGGCGTCAGGACGCCGGAAACCCCACCCAGGTGACCGTGTCCCGGCGCACCGCGATCGCCCAGACGACCCTCTCCCGCTACGAGAACCCCGACGGCAGGTACCCGGCACCGGAAGCGGCGCTCCGCTCCCTGGCCGCGTACTACGCGGTCGCCGACGGCGAACTCGTCCGCGCTCTCGAGCTCAGGGCGGCGATCGACGGCGGAGCGGACGACTCTCCGGTACCGGAGCCGGTACCCGAGCCTGCGGCGGCGACCGCACCGGGGGCTCCCCTGCCCGGCTCCGGGCCGACAGCCGGTCAGGAGCCCGGTGGCGAACGACGGCACCGGGCGCTGTGGGCCACCGGGGGCGCGGCCGTGGCGGCCGCCTGCGCGATCCTCTACTTCGCGGCGGGCCCGGGAATCGGCGCCGGCGACATCAGCGGTACGGACGCCGCGTCCACGCCCGCCCGGCAGGCGGTGCCCGCGCCCACGGCGGCCTTCTCCTGCGACGGGGCGTCCTGCCTGCACGTCGACCCGGTCGGCACCGTCTGCGACCGCGACGCCGCCACCGCCGCGGCCGACCGCGACTTCGGCGTCCTGATCGAACTGCGCTACAGCCCCTCCTGCCACGCCGCGTGGGCCAAGATGAGCGGAGGCTCTCCCGGCGACCGCGTCCAGGTCTTCGGCACCCCGCCCGAGCAGGAGGAGTACCGCCAGCAGTCCGGCCACGACGCCCACAGCAAGATGGTCCGCGCCGCCCGCCCCGCCGACGCCCGTGCGTGCGCCGTCGTCGACGACCGGGGCACCGTTTGCGCCGCACTCCCGGAGACCCCCGCGGGATGACGAGGGAGAACGAGGCGCGGACGGGCCTGAGCAGCACGGGTGGAGGCCGAGGGCAACCGCCCGTCGAGGCGGAACGGATCCGGCGCCCTCCGCCCTCGCGATCCGGGGTGAGCGCCCCGGCCGTACCGGCTTGGGCGACACGGCCGGGCCGCCGTCGCCAGGGCAAAGGGACTCGCCCAGCGTCCAGGCGCAGGACTCGACGTAGGACTCACTGGCGATGAGCTGCTTGATACGGTGCTGGTCCACGTCGTAGCCGACGACACGGTGGCCCACCTCGGCGGCGCGCACGGCGAGTGGCAGCCCCACGTGGCCCTGACCGGCGACAACAACATCCATGACGACTCCAACCCGGGTGAGGAGCACGCCGTGCCCCTGGTTTCTGTGGTGATGCCGGTGCACAACTCGGCCGCCACTCTCGGCACGTCGGTGCGCTCCGTGCTCGCGCAGACCCACGCAGACGTGGAGGTGCTGGTCACCGACGACTCGTCCACCGACGACTCCATGGACCTGCTGCGGGACCTGGCCCGCCAGGACGAGCGGGTGCGCCCGCAGGCGGCGCCCGAGCAGGGCGGCGCGGCCAAGGCCCGTAACCTCGCCCTGGAACGGGCGCGGGGGGAGTACCTGGCGTTCCTGGACAGCGACGACATGTGGTTGCCCGGCAAGGTGGAGCGGCAGCTCGCATTCGCCGCCGGGGGCGATGCTCCACTGACGTTCACCTCCTATTACAAGGTCGCCGGCGACCACACGGGCGAGGCCGCCGACTTCGTCCCGAACGGTCGGGTGGTCGTGGCACGGGAGCGGGTGACGTACCGCGACATGCTGGTGCAGGACCACATCGGGACCCTGACCGCCATGTACGACCGGACGGCGTTGGGCACGCGGCTGATGCCGGACATGCCGAAGCGGCAGGACTACGCTCTATGGCTGTCGATCATGAGGGACGGGCACGCCGCCCGCGGCCTGAAGGAACCGCTGGCGGTCTACAGGGCCGGCCGGGCTGGGTCGCTGTCCTCGAACAAGCTGGCGCTGGTGGAGCACAACTGGCGGCTGTACCGGGAGCACGAGCACCTGTCGGTCCCGCGGTCGACGCTGGCGCTGTCCGGGGCGGTGTGGCACTCGGTGCGGAAGGCGCGGATCTAGCATCCGTTCACGAGCTCCGGGCGATCGGCGTCGCCGTTCGGGCCCCGCCCCGTTGCCGTGCCGCGTGCTCGGCGGCTGGACTGGGGCGGGACTCGATGGGTCACCGGTGCCGTCGGCCTGCTGCACGGCCGAACCGAGGGCGCCCGGCGCGCGCAGGAACAACTGGAGGAGCAGCCGCCTGTCTGCGGCGGCGATGGCCTCCTGACCGCTCTGAAGCGCCTCCCGGCCATGCAGGATGTGCCCGCTGGTTCACGATGAGGTAGTCCCCGGGCTGGAGCATGAAGGAGACCTGCCCCCGGACCGGCTCCTGGGACCGCCACCTCGGCCGCGAAGGCCGTCGCCAGCCGCCGGAACCGGTCGTCGGTCCCCAGCACCTTGGCGACGTTCCCCAGGCGCAGCACGGCGTATCCGCCCGCAATTCCTCCACCCGGGCCGGCTCCACCCACTCGCGCCTCTCCAACGCCCCCAGAACCGACGGCATCCGTCACCTCCGACCGGCCCCGCACCGACACAACGGTTCGAGCATGCCTACCAAGAGACGGACAGATACCTGACCTGGAAAAACGTGACCCTGCCTTCGGATTGGGAATCGCTTCTCATCAGATCGGCAAGGGCTCAGGTACTCGTCCGTGCCGACAGATGACGGCCCAGGTGGGAGGCGGTCAAAGTGTCGTACTCTCGCACGATGTCCGCAGGGTGGCCTTCGGCGACGATGCGGCCGCCGTCGTCGCCCGCCCCCGGTCCGAGGTCCAGGACCCAGTCCGCGGCGGCGACGGTGCGCAGGTCGTGTTCCACCACGACGACCGTGTTCCCGGCGTCCACCAGGCGCTGCAGCTGCCCGACGAGGAGGTCGATGTCGGCGGGGTGCAGCCCGCTGGTGGGTTCATCGAGGAGGTACAGGGTGTGGCCGCGCGGCGCGCGGTGCAGCTCGCTCACCAGCTTGATGCGCTGGGCTTCCCCGCCGGACAGCGTCGTGGCGCTCTGGCCCAGCGTGAGATAGCCCAGGCCGATGTCGGAGAGGAACTCGAGGATGCGGGCGGCGGGTTGCACGTCCTGGAGGAACTCGAGGGCCTCGTCCACGCTCATCGCCAGCACGTCGGCGATGGTTCTGTCGCGGTAACGCACCAGGAGCGTGCCGGGGTTGTAGCGGGCGCCCTTGCAGACCGGGCAGGGGGAGGTCTCTGTGGGCAGGAAGAGGAGTTCGATGCTGACGACTCCGTCGCCCAGGCAGTGCGGGCAGCGCCCCTGTGTCACGTTGAAGGAGAACCGGCTCGCGGTGTAGCCGAGTTCCTTCGCGGCCGGCTGGGCGGCGAACAGCTTGCGGACGCTGTCGAACAGGCCGGTGTAGGTGGCGAGGTTCGAACGCGGTGTGCGCCCGATGGGCTTCTGGTCCACGACCGCCAGCCGGTCGATGTCCTCGAGCCCGGAGCTGGCCCGTACCGTCACGCGGTCCTCCTCCAGGTCCCAGACCGGCACCTCGGCCTCCTCCTCGTCGACGGTCTCCACCGACGCGGGCCTACGGGCGATGTCCTGCGCGGTCTCATCGGCGTGCAGGTGGTCGCGGACCGTCTCCGCGAGGGCACGCCGTACGAGGGTCGACTTCCCGGACCCGGAGACGCCGGTGACCGCGGTCAGCGTGCCGAGCGGGAAACTCGCGTCCACGTCATGGAGGTTGTGGCCGGTGACTCCAGTGAGGCTCAGCCATCCGTCCGGTTGCCGGGGCTTCTCGGGGCCGGGCACCGTGGGCGCGCTTGGCGTGAGGTACCGGGCTGTCACCGATTCCTCTGCCTGGTCGAGCTGCCCGGCGGGGCCGTCGTACAGGACCCGCCCGCCGTGGCGGCCCGCACCGGGACCCATGTCGACGATCCAGTCGGCCGAGGCGAGGACCTGGGCGTTGTGTTCCACGACGAAGACGCTGTTCCCGGCTCCTCTGAGCCGTCGCAGCGCGGTGAGCAGCAGCTCGGTGTCGGCGGCGTGCAGGCCGGCGGAGGGCTCGTCCAGGACGTACAACACGCCGAACAGGCCGCTGCGGAGCTGGGTGGCCATGTGCAGGCGCTGGAGTTCGCCGCTGGAGAGGGTCGAGGTCGCGCGTCCGGTCGCGAGGTAGCCCAGGCCCAGGTCGATCAGTGTGCCGAGCTGGTCCTGGAGGCCGCTGATCAGGGCGTGCGCGGCCTGCCTGCGTTCGGCGGGCAGGGCCAGGGTGTCGGGGTGGTCGCGCGCGGTCTCCAGGAAGGCCGAGAGCTGGGTCAGCGGCATCGAGGTGGCGACGGAGATGTCCTGCCCGGCGACGGTCACCTCCAGGGCCTCCGGGTTGAGCCGCTTGCCGTGGCAGGTCGGGCAGATCTCCTGGGTCATGAAGGAGACGGCCTTGGCCCGCAGGTGCGCTGCTTTGGAGGTGGCGAAGGTGTGCAGCACCCACTTGCGGGGGCTCATGTAGGTGCCCTGGTAGGAGCGTGCGATGCGGTGTGCGTCGCGGATCGGGTGCACGGTGACCGTCGGCTGCTCGTCGGTCGTCAGCAGCCACTCGCGGCGGGCCGCGGGCAGGGTACGGAAGGGTACGTCGATGTCCACGCCCAGCTCGGCGAGGATGTCGCGGTAGTTCTTGCCCTGCCAGGCGCCCGGCCACGCGGCGATGGCGCCCTCCCGGATGCTCAGGGAGTCGTCACCGACGAGCTTGCCGTCGTCGACGGTGTGCAGGCGCCCCAGACCGGAACACGTCCGGCACGCGCCCACCGCCGTGTTCGGCGAGAAACTGTCCGAGTCCAGCGGCGCGGCGTCCCGGGGGAACGTCCCGGCCAGATCCTCGGGAGTCCGGCCCGCCGGGTAGGTGCCGGCGCGGGAGTACAGCATGCGCAGCACGTTCGAGACCCGGCTGACGGTCCCCACCGTCGAGCGCGTGCTGCCCCCGCTGTGCTGCTGGCGCAGGGCGACGGCCGGCGGCAGACCGGTGATCGCGCCGACCCTGGGCGCCGATCCCTGGTCGATCAGCCTGCGGGCGTACGGCGCGACGGACTCGAGGTAGCGCTGCTGGGCCTCGGCGTAGATGGTGGCGAACGCCAGCGACGACTTGCCCGACCCCGACACCCCGGTGAAGGCCACCACCTGGTCGCGCGGCACGTCCACATCGACGTGGCGCAGATTGTGCTCGTCGGCACCCCGGACCTTGATCAGTCCGTCGTGACCGGCGTCCTGCGGTGCGGTGTGCGACGGAGGAGAATCCATTCGTGCGTGCAGTGCCATAGGTGAAACGTATCCGCGCAGCTCTGGCGGCGCCCGTGTGGATGATCGGGTGACACCAATTTGCGCACGCTGTGGACGGTTCGACCGCACTGCACTTGCCCTCTGACCCGCGGAACCGCCGGCCGAGCCCTTCGCCGATGTCGGTCGTACAGTGATTTCATGCGGCCCGTCTCCCAGAGAGAGCGCAAGGGGCGCCCTTCGAGGTCATCAGCCCCTACCGGCCCGGTGGCGGCCATTGCCGAGCTGGCTGGGAGTGTGGGCGAAGCCGTGATCCACATCGCCTCGATCGACCACCCCGCCAAGCGCATGACGGACGAGACCACACCAACCTGGCGAGGAACCTACTAGGACATAAAGGGCGATCCGTCTGCGATCAAACGCCCTCTGATGCCCGGGCGTGATCGAAATGTGCGAAGCAGCCCGCTGTCTGCCGGACAGGGGCATGGTCGGTTGAGGGTTTTCAGGGCGCGCGCACCAGTGCCCCGACCGAGGTCGCCGCGACCTGCTCGATGAGTGCGATGCCGGTCTCCCGCGTGGGCTGACCGTCGGTGAGCACGACGACGAGCAAGGTGTGTCCCGCACGTTCGACGATGCCCACACTGTTGACGGCCCATAGCTGAGGTACCCCGCCCGGGAGCCAGCCGTTCTTCAGTACCGGCAGGTCGCCGGGCGCTCCCGCGGCGCCGACGCCCCAGTTCTGTCCGTCAATGATGGCGCTCATGAGGGCCCGCACGTACGACCGGGATTCGGCGTTCAAGGGGGAGTCCCGCGTGAACACGGCCTTCAGGAGGGAGATCTGGTCACGGGCTGTGGTCCGGGTCAGTCCCCAGGCTCCCCTTTGGCCGGCGTGTGCCGGGGTGAGTCCGAATCGGGCGTTGGCCGCGTCCAGACCTTGGCGTCTGCCGATGTCGATCCAGAGTTTCTGTGCCGCGTCCCCACGGGCGCGAGGCCGACACTTCCTGACCTGCTGCGATTGGGCTCAGAGTGCGCCAATCCATTCAGTTCGAATCTGGAGCCCCGCGTGTGCCGGGCTGGCGCCCGGAGGTCAACTCTCCCAACTGCGCCCCGACGAAATGGGCCTGAGCCTTCGACGGCATCGTACGGGCTATTGTCAGGCATGGGCGTCTGAGGACGGGTTCGCCGGTGCGAGTGTCGGTCAGGGCCCGGGGGCGGAGCGGCTGACGCGGGACGACCTTCAGCTCGGCGATGCCGCCGTCCTCGCCCCCGACGCCCGGACCCGAAACATCGCGGCGTCTAAGCAGCAGCGCGACCTGCCTGTCCGTCTCCTATATCACCAGGTCGGGCTTGTAGTCACAGCCGCTCCAGGGCGACCAGCATCCGTGATCGTACGGTCATCCGCCACCACGGCCGTGTTCCTTGTGGACGGGTCGGCGAGCGCGATACGACGCAGCACCTAAGCGTCCCGCAACTGGTACGGCAACGGATAGTCGGATTCACCCTCCCCTGCGGAGCACGTCGACGTGTCCGCGCCGCTGGCCGACTGATGTCCTCGCTGTGGCAGCACCGGACGCGGCCCCGGCTGCTCCTGCTGGCGTACGCGCGGGCCGGCGACGCCGGCGGCGGGAGCCTGCTGGTGAACGGCCAGGCCGTCCTCGCCCAGCTGGCTGCGCACCACCCTGCCACCGTCGAGGTGCTCGTCGCAGAGCGGGCCGCCTACTTCGGCGGATCGGGCGGCCGCTTCTGCCCGGTCCCCCCACGCATCATGCCGTTCTTCCCGCCGGTGCGTTCCCGTGGGAACACGCTCGGGAACACCCCAGGGGAGCTGGACACCGGCTCCAGCCGTCCCTGGACCGACGGCGCGTCGCCCGACGCCGGAAGCGAAGTCCTTCCGTCAGGCGCACAACTGTGCTCACGCAGCGGTCGGCAACCGGTCGGCGAGGAGCAGCGCCAGGGGGCCGCCCTGGAGGAGGAACCGCCCCTCGCTGACCGCGGCGAGAGCTTCCTCCATCGGCCACCACATCAGCTTGAAGTCGTCTTCCCCAGGGGCCGGCTCCTGGGGGCCGAGGGTGAGGTCCCGGGCCTCGAAGAGGTGGAGGCGCGCCGTCGAGCCCGGCACGATGGCGTACGACCCGAGCGGACGCCAGGTGGCGGCCGTGATTCCGGCCTCTTCGCGAAGCTCGCGCTGCGCGCACTCATCCAGTTTCTCGTCGCCCTCCTGGCGTCCTCCAGGCAGGAACAGATACTCGCCACCGTGCAGGGGGAACGGCGCGGTCAGCACGGCGACCAGGCCGTTGGAGTCACGGGCCACGACGACGGCCGCGTCCCGGGTGGGCAACTGCGTGTTGGTCATGCACGGAGGTTAAGCCGCGGTCAGACCACCATGCTGGCGAACGGCACGTTCGTCACCGTCGGGTGGATGATCCCGCGCCCGTGGTAGCCGTCCTCGCCGAAGGCGTCCCCGTGGTCGGCGCACATGATGACCAGCCACCTCCTGTCGCTGGTCAGGCCGTCGACCAGGTCGCCCAGGTGCTCGTCGGCGTACGCGAGGGCGGCGGCCTGCGACTGCCAGGAGTCGGAGCTGTCGCCGAGGTAGTGGCCGTGGGGGACGTGCGTCGCCGAGACGTTGACGAACAGGAACAGCGGCCGATCCGCACGCGCCCGGGCGACTTCGAGGGCGTGCTCGACCTGGTAGCGGGTCGAGTCCGGCTCCGGCGAGCAGAAATCCGGCCGCCAGAAGTCCTCGTCGAACATGTCCGGCAGGACGGACCCGAGCGGCGTCTCCCGGGAGAAGTACGTGACGCCGCCGATGCACACCGTGCGGTAGCCGTGCCGGCCGAGCCCGACGAAGAGGTTCGGCGCGTCGAAGACGAACGTGCGCGGGTCGACCGTCTTGAACGCCGGCGGCCGGCACTCCCACAGCCGCGGGGGCTGATGCGGCTGCGGGAGCTTCGGCAGGAAGCCGGAGAAGAACGCCACGTGCGCGGGCAGGGTGAACGTACCGGGCGTCCGGCGCTCCTCCCACTGCCCTCCCGGCACGAGGCCGGCCAGTCGGGGCGTCTGGCCGGCGTGCATCGTCGCCCGGGCGACGTCGTAGCGCAGCGAGTCCAGGGTGACGAACAGGATGTTCGTCCCGGACCCGATGACGGTGGCGGCGTCGATCACGTCATCCCTCCGCGGTGGCATAGTGCTTGGCGAGGTCGGGCCGGTGGACGACCCGGCCTTTGGAGTGGTCGTTGACGGGGATCGGCACCTTGTCCCGGGCGATGAGGTCGCAGATCTTCTCCAGGCCGGTGCCCACGGTGATCGCGGCCCCGTCGGCGGCGAGCAGCTGGATCGTCACCTCCACGCCGACCGTGCTGATCCGGGCGCCGGGCACCTGGAGGGTGCGGATCGCGTAGGCCAGCAGTTCCTCGTCGCCCTCGCCGACGACGGACACCGTCGCGGCAAAGTGCCGGCAGTTGATCGCGCCCCGGTTGAACAGCCCGCAGTACTGCTTGGCCAGCTCGCTGCCGTCGTGCACCAGGGCGACGCCGTGCGCGCCTGTGGCGAGCACAAGGCAGGACCCGACCCACCAGGCGACGGCCGGGTGCAGGTCGACCGGGTGCCGGCCGGTGATCCGGTCCTCGGCGAAGACCTTGGAGAGGTCAACGGGATTGAGCACGGCGGTCCTCCAGCAGCGAGTGGATCTCCTCGGCGAGCTCCTCCGGGGTGCGCCCGTCGGTGCTGATCGGCACGCCCGTGGTGTCGGTGGCGGCGAACAGCCGGTACAGCTCCTGGACGTGCGACAGCAGGGCGGGCCGGCGGGCCAGGAACCGGTCCGTCGCGGCTCGGGCCGGCCGGGTGTCCATCCGGCGCCGGATCTCCTTCTCGGAGGTCTCCAGGTAGACCGTCAGGTCGGGCCGCGGCAGGTAGCCCAGGTACGGACGGAACGCGCCGGCGGCGACCTCCAGGTCGAGCTGGTTCACGGCAGCGTGGTTGACGACGACCGAGGCGGACCACCGGTCCGCGACGAGGTTCCCGCTGACCAGTGCGCGGCGCGCGGTGTCGGCCGCGTCGAGGGCGCCCGTCAGATGGAAGGCGAACTGGGTCAGCGCGCCGCCGTGGTCGTTGACGTAGCCGATCAGCGAGCTGAGGGGACGCGGGATGACGTGCAGGGTCTGCGCGCCGAGCCGGTCGGCGAGGAGGCGGGTCAGGGTGGACTTGCCGGAGCCGCTGATCCCCTCCAGCGCGAGGAGAGCGCCGTTGTGGCCGGTGATCGGCGGCTGGTAGCAGGGGTGCAGTTCGAAGCTCACAGCGTTCCCTCCGTGAACGAGGCGACGTGCCCGGCGACCGCCGTAGCGATCGCGGCCGGGGCGTCGGCGGTGGCCAACAGGTCGGTGAGGTCGAGTCGGAGGTCGTCGCGCAGCAGGCACGGCTGGAGGCCGCCGGCGTGGTCCAGGCGCAGCGACCAGAATCCTTCGACGCACTGCGGCCGAATCGGGCAGGTCCCGCACTGGCCGACGTGGTGGCGGCCGAGTTCACGGTGGATGACCTCGACCTCCAGGCCGTCGATGGTGAAGACGCGCCGGCCCTGGCCGACGCCCGCGATCTCGACACGCTCCTCGCGGGTGAGCGTGCGCAGATGGGCCACCAGCCCGTCCGCCGGAACCGCCGCGCTCTGCTCGGAGGCGTTGAAGTCGGTGTCGACCAGCTCGATGAACTGAATCGGCAGCCGGCGCTCCAGCGCGTACTGGAGGATCGCGTGGACCTCGTGCTCGTTCTGCTTCTGGAGCAGGGTGTTCAGCTCGACCCGCTCGAAGGCCTCCCGGGCTGCGTCGATCCCGCCGAGGACGGTCGAGACCGGCAGTCGGGTCTTGGCGATCTCTCGGAACGTCTCGTCGCTGAAGTAGTGCAGCGAGACTTTGATCTTGTCGAGGACGGTGTCCCGCAGCCACGGCATGGACCGGGCGAGCAGGATGCCGTTGGTGATCAGCGAGAAGCTGACGTCCGGGGCAACGAACTGCCGCATGCCGTCGAGGACCGGCTTGGCCAGCTTCGACGCCAGGGTCTCACCGCCGGTGAAGTACACCCGGGTGAGGCCCTGGTCGATCAACGTGCCGATGATGGTCACGTAGTGCTCGGCGCACAGGACCCGCCGGCGCGGCTGCCGGGTGCGGTCCTCGCGTGTGGTGCCGGGCGGGACGTCGCCCTCGTTGTGGCAGAACCAGCAGGCGATGTTGCACTTGGGGCCGAGGGAGACGCGGAGCTGGCCACGCAGCGCAGCGAAGTTCCGCAGCGCGGTCACGCTGACGGCCGGGGTCGGGCGGGGCGAGAGGGTGAGGAGGGTCACGACACACTCCTGTTCTCGGGACGGAGAAGTGCCTTGCTACGGGTGGGGCTGATCCGGCGTGGTAGCGGCCGGGGATGAGGAGAAGTGCGCTGCCTCGGCGTGGTGGATCAACAGGCCGAGGACGCCGGTGCCGAGGAGGTCCAGAGCGACTCAGGAGGACGTCAGGAACGTCCCCAGACGGTCGCGGGCCGGGGCGGCGTGTTTCCGGCGCGGGTGAGGGCAGTAGACGTAGGACGTGGTGCTGTTCGTCAGCATGGGGTCTCCGGCAGCGTTGGGAGTCCGGCTTTCCCAGTGAACCGCCACCCCGATGGCGTGATGCGTAGTCGGACTACGGGCCGTAGTCCGACTACGGGTCAGCCGATCCGCACACCCGCCCGGAGCGCGAAGTCCTGTACTCCGGGCAACTTGCGATCGTGCCGCAGCAGGCCGACGGCGAGGTCACGGACGGCGCCGCGCCGGACTTCCTGCGGAGCTGCTTCCTCGGCAGCGAGGAGAGCGCGGTAGCACTGCTCCGGCTTGCCCCACTGGTCGAACGCCCTGGCAACGTCGATGAAGAAGCGGGCCTGCCGCTCGGCGGTCGGCAGCGCCGTCGGGTCGATCGTCCGGGCCAGCTCGATCGCCCGCCCGGCGTCACCGAGTTCGTAGTGCACCGACAGCTCGTGCAGGGCAACACCCTGGATGCCGTCCACCAGCCCGGAGGAACGGCCCGCCGCGGCAGCGCTGTCGGCGGCTTCCTTGATCAAGGCGTGGGCGTAGGAGCGGTCACCACCCTTCGCCGCGGTGTAGGCGGCCGTGGCGTACAGATCGCCTCGTGTGGCAAGGCGCGAGGCCTCCGGAACAGAGGCGTCGGCGAACAAGTCCTCGGCTGCGACCACCACGATGTCCGTCGCCCTGGCCAGGCTGCCCTGACGACGCCAGGAACTGGAGACCATCCGCTGCGCCTCCGCGACGACCAGCGGGTCACCGGCCTGCCGGGCGGCAGTCAGTGCGCGGTCGGACGTGATCGACACCAGGTTGTTCGTGCCGACCTTGATGCACAGCCGGACGGCGATGTTGTACAGCTGGGCGGCGTTCCGAGCGCGTTCCTCCACCGTGCCGACCATGCCAGCCGCGGCGATCCGGCCGGGTAGGGCCTCGGCCAAGGCGTCGTACCGAGCCGACTTGAACTCCTTCCGGGAGGCCAGCACGGACGCTGCGACGCTTGCCATGCTCGGATCGCGGCGGGGAGCCGGGAGCCGATTCGGGCCGTACAGCAGCAGGTCCTCCAGGCCGCCGAGCGGCGACGAGGCCTCGGCGTGCGCGGCCTGCTGGCCGGCAAACCCGGCACCGAGAGCGGCGACGGCCAGGGTCAGGAACGGGCGGCGTCGCACGTCTTCGTCCTCCTCGGCACCGGAAGTCGTCGCCAGCGTACCCGGGCTGACTCGCCGTCGCGGTGATCTCGACCTCTTTGCTGCGGGCTGTGGCAGCGCCATCAACATGTCGACCTCGACTCCCAGCACCGAGGCCATCCGACGTAGGAGCTGCACGTCCGTGACCCGCTGGACATCTCGCTCGACCTGGGACATCCAGTCCTCGCCGTGGTCGAGCTCCACTGCGAGCCGCAGCTGTGTCCAGCCCATCTCCGAGCGACGAAGCGAGATGAACCTGCCGAACGTCTCGGCCACCGTTCCCCCGGTGCACGTAGTCAGGACGCTACGGACCGCTACCATAGCTGCGGAAGGGGCACTCCTGGTAGAGCACCCCTCCCGGCATCACTTCCCGCCACGCCAGGCCAGGATGGACGCCCAGTTGGCCTTGATGGCCGCGCGGTGGCGTTGACCGGGCGGGCTACCATGCGGCGGGTAGCAAGCCCCAATAGGCCACCGCGGGCCGTCGTTCGGGCCGACCTGCCCGGCCAATACCCGTCGCAGTACCGCGCGGATCTATCCCCGCGAGCGCGGGGCCGACGACGAGTTCGTCCGGCAGGCCGCGGGCACGCAGGAGCTATCCCCGCGAGCGCAGGGCCGACATCGGCCCGGTCGCGTGGCGGTGGTGCCACTGGGAGCTATCCCCGCGAGCGCGGGGCCGACGGGGCAACCGCAGCCCTCGCGACGCTCGCGGTGGAGCTATCCCCGCGAGCGCGGGGCCGACATGAGGTAGCGCTGGGCGGTGCCGTGCTCGCCGGAGCTATCCCCGCGAGCGCGGGGCCGACACTTCCTGACCTGCTGCGATTGGGCTCAGAGTACGCCACTCCATTCAGTTCGAGCGGGGCCGGCATGCCTTGGTGGGGGCCGGGTCGGGGGTGGGCGGGTGCCTCGCGCACCGCGGGGCCCGGGCCAAGGGGGCGGCGGGTCATGCTCAGCCCCAACGAGCCGCCTGTCTGCCGGGACACGGTCAGTGCTGGCGTGCAACATCGCCCTCGGTAGCAGGGGCGAGCTGCAAGTGGATCGCGAGAACGCCGAGTGCTTCCTTGGCCGGCGGGTAGATCTCGCGGCAGGCGGTGAGCAGTTCGGCCCGGTCCATGCCCTCGCTGCCGATCGCCTCGTTGTCCTCGGCGTCGAGCATCGCCGCGAAGGTCTGATACTCGGCAACCTTCAGGACCTGGGTGCGGCAGCGGGTCTCGCCGGATTCGAAGACGAGGACCTGGCCAGGGCTGATCCTCCGCATGCTCGGGTAGCCGACGCGGCCAGACGGTCCCACAGCAGGGCCCGTACTGCCGGTGAGGCGTCGCGGCCGGCCGTCTCGCAGGCCACAGTGGCGAACTTGACTCCGGAGCTGCCTCCGATGGTCCACTCCAGGTAGGCGAGAAAGGCGTAGGAGTTCGCGGTCAGCGAGCTGTCCTCGGCGGCCTGAGCTGCGGTCATCGAGGTCAGGAAGTGCACGCGGGCCTCGCTGTGAAGGCCTGCGTCAAACGCCGCCCAGCCCGCGAGCTGGGCCTGCTCGGCCATGACACCGCGCAGGCCGATCCCGGTGATCTCGGTGTAGACGCCCAACGCAGGGCGACAGCACCAGCCGCCGGCCGCCCTTTCACCCTCACGAGCGATGTACACGGCCACCAACCCGTTGTTCTGTGATCAACCTGTGGCTGGCAGCTCGTACACCATGATCGCGTAGAGCGGGGAGTCGATGAAGGGACGGTGCTCACCGACCTTGTGGTAGCCCCAGGATTCGTACAGCGCCTGGATCTTGGGGCGGGCGGTGTCGACGGACAGGACGGCCATCGCTTCCGTCCGATCGACAAGGAGCGCCTGGTGGAGCTGCTGGGACAAGCCCTGCTTCCGCCAGCGGGGGCGGATCATCAGCTCGGACACGCCGAAGGTCGCGGCCCGTTCAGGTGCGGGCATGCACTCGCGCCACCACTCCTTTCCTTCGGCGAGCGGGGCACCGTAGGTGAAGCCAATCGGCTCGTCGTCGTCGTAGCCCACGACGCAGCTGAACCCGGGCTTCTCGCTCCAGTGGTCAACGAACCAGGGGAAGCGCTGCACAAACTCCTCGTCGCGCCGGTCGTGGTAGGCCTCGTCGTGCACGTCCAACAACAGCTGACGCAGGCCTTCGGGCAAGCTGCCCTGGGGGAAGCGGCGGATCTCTATCATGGCTGGTGGTCCTCCTCATTGGTGCGGATGCGGTCTCTCCATTCCAGCGTCTCGCGGGAGTCGGGCGCCACCTTGATCAAGCCACGATGGAAGTCACCGAGGAGAGAGCGCAGCCGGCCCGGCAACGGATCGCCAGCCATCAGAGTATGGGCCTGAACGGCTGTCACGCAGGCCGGCTCGACCTCGTTCTGGTAGAGCTGCGCGAGCGCCATTCTGGCGGTCACCATTGCCGTGTTGCGCCGGAAGTGGCTCGGGATGCCGGCCAGCGAGCGGTGACATGCGCCCTCGGCCTTGGCGTACTCGCCAAGGTGTTCGTGGATGATCCCGGTCAGGCCGTGCAACTCCGGGGTGCCGAAGAACGCCGTCCATGACGGGCGGGGCACGTCGTTGGCCGCGTGGGCGAGGGCGTCGTTTGCGTGCCCGATGTACCGCAGTGCGGCCTGGCGGTCGTAGAGAGCGGCGTGACCGATCGCCGCCCGAGCATGGGCAAGCGCGGCGAAGAACGGGTCGCGCCGGGCGATTCCACAGACCTGTGCAGCCTGAGCGGCAGCCAGGGCGAGCGGGTACCGGCGCTGCTGGTAAGCCATCATCGAGGTCGCGTTCCACAAGCGCAGCTCGGAGGTGCTGTCGCCCGCCAATCCTGCCAGTGTCAATGCTCGGTCCAGGTGTTTTTGGGCCTGATCGAACTGGCGGGCGTCCACGCATGACCATGCGGCGGTGGCGGTGTAGTCGGCGGCGACCGAGTACAGCGCGCTGCGTACCCGCTGGCTGGCGGGCCGGTCCTGAAGTCGCGTTGCGGCCTCGGCGCCTGCGAGCGAGGCACGCTCAAGGTCCTGGTGGCCGCCCCGCTCGTTGTCCAGCTCGGCCAGCGCCCTGAGGCCGGCTCGCAGTCGCTCTACATCGGACTTGCCCACCGCGTTGGGCCGTGAGGACAAGCCGGGGACGCCGGCCGCCGCAGCGGCGGCCGGTGCAGCAGCGAGGAAGCGTCGGCGATGCATGGGGTCCTCCGGCGGAACAGGGTGCTTGGTACCTGGGGGAGAGAAGCCGAGCTCTTTGCTCGTGCACCCGAATACTGCCTCCAATGCGGCACGGGTCTTCATCTGGGGCCAGCGAGTTCTTCCGGTCATGAGGTTGTAGACCGTGCGCTCGGAGAACGCACCCAGGGTGCCGCTCTCTCGGGCGACATGGTCGTTCATCAGCTGGGCCAGCTCGGCTTGCAGCAGTCCTCGCTCGGCCATCTGCTGCTGAAGTAGGACGTTCTCCCCCATGCACTCAACGTAGCGCCACTGTCACCACAGCGCTGACGCTCCGGTGAATCCCACAGCCGGTTCTTCCGGTTTCGTGCGAGCGGAAAGCCCGTACTTCTTCCTGCCCTACACGGTGCTGATGGTCGTTCACTGGGTGTCAGTCGCCGGAACGGTGGGCCGGATCCTCGGGCCCGCAGGAAGGCCGACTGCTGCAGTGACCCTGAAAATGACCCGAGTGAGTGAGGCGCCCCCCATGGAGCCGAGATCACGCACCATCACCACGCAGTTCCCCGCCAAGCGGGCACAGCTCAGGGACCTCCGCCGCTGGGCCAGGGAGGCCCTGCCGCTGCTGGGCCTCGATCCGCACCAGGTGGACGTCGTGCAGGACGGCGTGGAGCTCGTGCTGAGCGAGCTCGGCACCAACGCCGTCGTGCACGGCTGCGGTGGCGACCGGCCGGACGTGACGTTGACCGCTTCCCTGGAGTACGTCGCAGGAGTGCTGCGGGTGTCGGTGACCGATCCGGGGCCCGGGCGGCCGGAGCACCGGCCGGTGGACGACGAGGCGACCTGCGGCCGCGGCCTGCGGCTGGTCAACCGGCTCGCGTCGCGGTTCGGCGTCGATCCTCTTCCCGAGGGCGGTAAGGCGGTCTGGGCGGAGGTCACGTTGCCCGCGTCCGCGCGCTCGACGGCCGCCCTTGCCGAGCAGGTCGGCCTGCAGATCGCGGTGCTGCGCGCGGGCACCGCGCTGCGGGAGTCCAGGCCGCGGCCGGCCGTCGGCATGCTGCCCGGGCAGCCGGCGCTCGACCGAATACCGGCGTGACCGTCTCCCTGTAGACCTCCGGTGCCGTCCGCCGCACGCCTTCCCGCGTGGGCGGCACCGGACTCCGGAACGCCTGCCCCGGCTTGATCTGCCGGGGTGGGCAGCGGAAGAGCAGTGCCCCCGTGCGCGCACGCTCACCGCGGTCCGGGCGCGCCTCCCGTTGCTCTCGGGGAGGCCGGCCCGGACACCCGCGGGGCCCAGCCTGTCCAGGGCGGCCCCGCGAACCCAGGTGGTGCCGTCCCCCCGAAGACGGCGTCGCCCGGTGTGCGGGCCCGGCCGCTGGGGAGCTGCGCCGGGCCCGCGCACCCACCAGCACCCGCCCCTGGGGAGAGGCGGGCAGCCCGGGCCCAGGGCGCCACCCCCGTGCGCCCCGGCCCGGGCGAACCGGACGAGCGGAGAGCGGAGGGACTGCACTCCGCCCGTCCGTCCCGGCACGTGCCACCCGGCACGGGGCCGGCCGGTCCGGGACGGCCCGTTGGCCGTCCCGGACCCCCTTCTTCCACCGAACTTCGTATCGAGGACTGCTGTGAGCGTCGGAACCCGCACCCGAACTCTGCTCAAGACCACCAGCCCGGCCCGCAGAACGGACGTCGCGGCCTCCTACGAGGCCCTGACGCAGGCCTGTGCGGCCAGCGGGATCGACGCCCGGCAGGCCGAGCTGGTCAGCGACAGCCCGAACCACCTGTGGCTGCTGCCCGCCTCGCGCACCTTGGCCATGGTGCACCCCGACCCGGACGAGGCCTGGGCCCTGATCCGGGGCGCGCGATTCCTGCGGCAGCACGAGGTCCTCGCCACCGCACCCCGGTACGGCGACGTCCGAGCGGACACCGCGGGACAGACGGTGACGTTCTGGCCGGACCCGGGGCAGCGGAGCCCCGACACATCCCTGTCCGGGTGGGTGACCGCCCTCACCCACCGGATCGACCCCCGGACGGCGCCGTGGCTGCGCGAGCACGACCCGTTCGCCGGGCTGCTGGACGGTCTGGACGACGCCCCGCTGAACGCGGCCGCCCGCCGTTTCCTGCGCGAGCGCACCATCCAACTGCACGAGGAGTGGGACTACCTCGACTGGCCGACCCCGGACACCGTCGTTTTCGGCACCCTCGGCATGGTCCCGGTCCACGACGACGGCGTCCACGCCGGGACCCTGCTGCGCCGCCCGCTGACGCGCGGCCACAGGGAGTGGGACCTGGTCGCCGCCCGCTGGCGCTCCGAACTGCTCACCGGCCTCCGCCAGGACCACCGGACCTACGCCGACACCTACCTGGCCTACGACATGGAGCAGCAGGCCTACCCCTACATCGGGGCGTGGTCCGGCTACCAGGTCGTGCGCGACGTCGTGGTCCTCACCGCGGTGATGGACGCAGTCCGCAGTGCCCACCTCGACCAGCGGGCCCGCGCGGAGGCCGCGCACCGCGTTGCGTGCCTGCGCGGCGCCCACCCGGCCCCGTGGAACTGGGGGCCGCGATGACGACCTCCCGCCCGAGCGGGCCCCTGCTGCCGGTGGTCCACGAGCCCGCGGTCATGCGGTGCGGCCACTACGTCGCCGAGGAGATCCCCGGACACGAGGCCCTGGTGCTGAGCCACCTGGTCACCGACCTGAACGCGATCGAGATCGCGGCCGCCGTCAACGCGATGCCCGGGCGCCGGAACGCCGAGAGGCTGACGCCCAACGTGGTGCGCAGGAGCCTGCACTCCCTGCAGGAGCGGCTCCGGGCGAGCACCCGGGAGCAGATGGTGGACGTGGCCTGCCGCGCGAAGATCCTGCTGCCCCCGCGGACGGAACCGGCAAGGCCGCTCCCGAAAACGCCTCTGGCCCACTTCCAGCTCCGGGCCCAGGGCTGGACCAGCCAGGAAATCGCCGGCTACTTCGGGGTGACACCGGCCACGGTCACCACGTACCTGGCCGACATCCGGCACCGGGCCGGCACCCGCGGCAACCCCGCGGCCGTCTTCCGCCTGCACGGCGTGCCCGGCGCCCTGGACGGCTCGCCGAACTGCCCGATCTGCGCGTCGAAGGGGGCGGCGTGATCCGGCCCTACGCCGGTCCGTGGGACCGGGAGTCCGTGGTCCGCGGCGAGCTGTGCCCCACCTGCGGGGGCCGGATCGTCCTGACCCGGGAGCAGCGCGACGTTCTGGTGCTCACCGCCGCCGGCAGGACGATCCCGGCGGTCGCCCTGCGGATGGGTTGCAGCACGGGGGTCGTCTGCTACGAGCTCAAGCGGCTGCGGAGTATCACCGGTGCCCGCAATGCGGCTCACCTTGCTGCGATCGGTGTGCGGGCCGGCATCGTGCCGGCGGTGGGGCCCGACCGTCCGCCGGGCCGTCTGGACTCCACCCAGGTCCGAGTGTTCGCCCACATCTCCGCGGGGCTCATGCCGCGCGAGATCGCCGAGATCACCGGGCGCGGCCCCGCAGTGGTCCGCGACGCCGTACGCGAGGTGGGCGAGCTCCTCGGAGTGCAACGGATCCCGGCCATGATCACCATGCTGTTCGGCCTGGGGGAACTGCCGCGCCGTCACCACGGGTGCTCGCGGCCGGCATGCGTGCTGAGCCGCCAGCAGCAGGAGCTGGCCACGGGCCCGCGCCAGGAGGCCCGGGAAGCGGCCGCACGCTGGGCCGAGGACGTCGCGGCCGCGGCCGTCTGGCGTACCGAGCACCGCCGGGCCCGTCAGGAACTCGCCGACGCCCTGGCCAGGCTGGACGACGGGATGACCGAGCTGCGGGCCGCCCGCTTCGAGGCGCAGGAGGCCCTGGACCTGGTGGCGGCGCTGACCGCCGAGACCCTGGCCGACGCCCGCGGCAGCACCTCGCAGCTGCCCCCCGACCTGGCCGACATGCGGGCCAGGGCGATGGCGAACCTCACCGACCTCGGGGTCGTCCTGCGCAGCGCCCAGGTCGTCAACGACCGCCTGGCCGCCGTGGAAAAACGCCAGGACCGGCTGGAGCAGAGCCAGAGCCGGCTGGCCGCCGGCTTCGAGCGGCAGGCCGAACTTGCCGCCCGCCACCGGGCCCACGCCCTCGTGGCCACCACCACCCCCGAGCTGCGCGCCGAGCGCCCCTTGGTCCCTCC
The DNA here is from genome assembly GCF_042677365.1 of Kitasatospora sp. NPDC127116. NCBI lineage: Bacteria > Bacillati > Actinomycetota > Actinomycetes > Kitasatosporales > Streptomycetaceae > Kitasatospora > Kitasatospora sp. NPDC127116. Next base: position 128,992 of record NZ_JBHXTL010000001.1, on the reverse strand, counting down.
CGAGGCCAGGCCCTGGAACTCCCCCCGGCCGCCCACCACCCTCTGACCCCCACGAGGACACGACCACCATGCCCACCCCGCTCCCGCCGAGCGCCCCGGCCGGCGTCATCCCGCTGCCGGCCGCCGACCTCCTCACCCACGACCCCAGCAGCCCGCTCGCCGACCCCCACCGCCTGGTCGGCGACGACTGGCTCACCCCCACCGTCGACGCGGTGCTGCGCCTGCTCGACCAGGCCGACCCGCGCGCACTCGCGGCCGGCTCCCACACCGGCCCCGGCCACACCCTGCTCCTGCTCGCCGCCCCCCGCGACGGCCACCCGGCCTGGTACCTGCGCCTGCCCGACGGCACCGCCGCCGCGCCCCGGCCCACCGGGCGCACCACCGCGGTCCTCCCGCTGGCCGGCACCCTGCACCTGGCCCTCTACCGCGACCAGGACGACATCGACCGGCAGAGCCCCCAGTACCTGCGCACCCTGCACCCCGGCCAGCTGTGCCTCCTCCACGCCGGCGCCACGACCCTGCTCGCCGGCGCCCCGGACAGCGTGCAACTCGTCCTCACCCACCTCCCGCCGACCGACCCCGACCTGCTGCCGCTGAGCGCGGCCGACTACCCGGCCGCCGCCACCACCGCCCGCTACCGCCTCACCGCGCCGCGCCGTGACGACGACCGACCCGGCGGCGCGTTGCCGGAGGACATCCCCGACCTGCGCGGCGCCGACCTGCCGCGCCTCCACGCCCAGGCCGGCGCCCTGCACCGCCTCGCCGCCGACCGCGCCCTGCTGTCCTACCTCACCACCACCACCGTCCTGGCCCCCGAACGGTACGAGGCCTCCCGCACCACCCTGCTCGAAGACCGCCTGGTCCTGGCCGCCGCGGACGACCGCGGCTTCGAGATCAGCCTCAACACCCGCCACCACCCCGCCACCCAGCGCGTCCCGCACAACCACGCCCACCCGCACACCGTCCGGGTCCTGGCCGGCGGCTACCTCCACACCGTCTCGCTGCGCACCGACGGCCGCACCGACGGCCCCTTCACCACCCGCGACCTGCGCCGGGCCGTCACCACCACCGAGCTCCCGGGCAGCTCCTACACCCTGGCGCCCACCCTCGTACGCCAGGCCGCGATGCTGCCCCGCACCAGCCTCCTCATGCTGCGCGGCCCCCACGCCGCCGACGCGCACGCCGCCGCCGACCTGGTCCCGGCGCTCTTCGCCTGTCGGGAGTCCGCCGACAGCGAGACGCCGCCGCTCTCGCGCCCGCTGACCGACGACGAGCACCGCACCACGTACTCGTGCCTCGCCGAGGACGACGTCATCGACTGCCTGCCGCCCCGCCCCTGAGCAGCACCCTCCCACCCCTGCGACCGATCGGACCCGACCCGCATGCTCCTGCCGTACTCCAAGCTCGACCCGCTGTACCCGCCCGGCCGCTGCGTCTACGCCCAGGTCATCATCCGCAACGCGTCCGGCGGCGTCTTCCAGGTGACGACCAACGCTGACGACAACCGGGGCTGGGACGTGCCGACCTGGCGCGCCATCAGAGACCAGGCGCCGCACGATGCCGCCCGGCACGCCGCCCGGCGCGACGCCTCCCTGGATGTCGACACCCTGCGGCTGCTCGTGGTGGACACCACGCCCACCACCGAGACCACTGCCGAGGCGTACTGGCTGGTCTTCGACGGCGGCACCCTCCGCGACGAGCAGATCTCCTGCCAGGAGCTCCCGAAGCCGGGCGAAGTCCACGACGGGATGCGGTTCACCGATCCGAGCCGCATTCCCTCCGGCCGCATCCAGGCAGCCCTGCGACGCCTCGCCGACCCCAGCGCCCCCGTGCTCCTGGCCGACGGACACCCGGTCACCTGAACCGCACCGCTTCATCACCGAGATCCACCGACCGCTGAGAGACCATGACCGCCACGACCACCCCACCCCACACCCGCACCAAGCCCGCGACACTGCGCTGGCTGCTGCTATGGGGCACCCTCGCCACCACCGCCTACGCCGCACAGATCGCCGAACTCGCCTACCACCTCGCCGACCACCGAATAGGTGCGGGCCCGTTCGCCTGGATCGAATGCGCCGGCGTCCTGGCCGCCGCCACCTGCACCATCCGGCTGCGCCTGACCCGGGGCGGCACCGAGGCCTGGCGCGACCCCGTCGTCCTCACCGCCGCCGTGCTCGCCCTCTGCCGACTCACCGTCGCCGCCGAGGACGGCAGCGTGGCCGGTGACCTGCTCCGCCTGCTGCTCAACCCGCTCGTCCTCGCCCTGCTCGCCGCCGAGCTGATGCGCCGGGTCGGAGCACCGGTCCGCTTCACCCGGCCGACCTGGCGCACAGCCGGCCTCGCGGTCCTGTCCGCCCTGTGCTACCTCCTCGCCCTCCGTGCGGCGGCCGCGGTGGCCGATCTGATCGCCCAGTACTACCCCGTCCCCGCCCCGACGGCCGGGTTCGACGCTCACGATCACGTGCCCGCCATCGCGCTCGCGGCGATGAGCCTGGCGCTGCCCCTCATCGAGGAACTCGTGCTCACGGGAGCGCTCGTCACCATCGGCCGGCAGCTACGCGTACCCGTGCCGGTCCTGCTGGCAGCCGCTGCTGCCGGCCGGATCGCCCTGCACGCCTACCTGGGCGCGCCCGGCCTGGCAAGCGCCGTCTTCGCGGTCGCCGCCGTCGCCCTGTACTGGGACCAACGACGCCTGCTCCCGCTGGTGGCAGCGCACGTCGCCTGGGACCTCCACGCCCTCGTCCTCGCCCCCGCGTAGAACACAGCACCCCCCTTCCTGCCCAGGCCGTCGACCGTGGAACCACCCGCCGCCGGCCCCCTACTCACCAGAAACGATCATGACCTCCTTAGAAATCCTCAACGACGCCGGCTCCGACGGAGACCACCTGGCCGACGGCCTCAGCAACGCCCTCAGCGCAGCGGCGCCGATGGTCGAGCAGATCTCAGGCCTCTCCCTGCCCCCGCGGGTGACGGTGCGACTCGCCACCCCGGAGGCGAGCCGGGCACTCTCGGTCCTCCACGTGGGGCGGGTCTACGGCACGGCCGCCGAACGCCTGGCCACGCGCGAGACGTTCGACATTGCCAAGAAGATCGCCGACACCCCGGTCACCCCGCACCGCAACGCCGTCCTGGTACGGCGCGACGGCCCTTCTTCGTCAGGCGCGAGCACATCACCGAGCACAGCCGCGCCCTTCGCATCCCGATGGTGAACGTCGAACTCGGTGTCCTGGGGAGAACGGCCAGCGGGCCCCGGGCCGCATCGTCCTCGTCGGCCACCACGCCACCTTCTACGGCCCGACGCTGCGGATGATCGAATCCGAGTGGTTCAGCCGGGTACTCACTGCCCACGGCCGGGCCCTGGCCTGCGGTGACTTCAACGAGCCGGCACTGGGAGAGGAACTCGATGTCGCCACCATCGCCGACCGGGCACACTTCCACAACCGCACCCACTACGGGCACGGCGTCGGTCGGGTGCCGGACCACCGCACGGACGAGGGCTCTCACCGCCGCCGGGTCGTCGACCTGGCCCGCAAGGTCGGCGGTGCGGCACTCGCACCGACGGCCGGCTACGGCCCCGGTGCCGCTCACCGGGCGGTGGAACACATGGGCGGCGTCACCTCGGCCCGGAGTTCATCCACGCTCGCCGATCTGCGTTCGAGGTTCGCTCCGCAGTCCGACGTGCCCATGGTCCGGAGATTCCTGGAGAGCACCGCCTCCGTCGGCGCCGCACGAGCTGACCACTGCCGTGCCGTCCGGCTGGCTGGACGGACGAGTACGTCCGGCGAGTGGCGCACCCGCCTCGTGCCACAGGTCCCGAACTGCTCCGGTCGCGTCAGCGCTCAACCGGCCCCCACGCCCGGACACCGGCCGAGGGAAGGCCCACGATGACCCGACAGCAGAACCTCGGCTTCGCTCTGACCGTGACCGGTGGGCTGGAGCTCGCCGGTCACCTGCTGGCCGGAAAGCACGACGCGCCCATGATCGGAGGAATGCCGCGGCAGGGCACAGAGCGAGGATCCAATTGGTTGGTTGCCCAATCGATTCGACCCGAGGATGTCCCCATGCGTCGTGCCCTCACAGCGGTCGCCTTGTGCGCCACGACCGTTGCTCTCACGCTCGGAAGCGCGGGATTCGCCAACGCGGAGGCTTGGATCTACCCGCAAGCATGCGTGGACGGGGGCGGGCAGGTTTTCCAGATCGAACCCGGGCTCGGCAAGTGCGTCGGCGGGACGTACGACGGTATGGAGGTGCAAGAGCGACCCTGAGCCCATTCGATCTTCTCGCGAGTCCCGGAGCCGAGGCCGGAGACCGCGCCGCCGCCAAGCCTCCGTCAGCCGCCTGCGGCGGGCCCGCTCACCCGCTCTTGCGGCCGCGACGCCGGGGCGCTTCGGCTGAGGCCGTCGCCTCGGCGAATGCGGCCCAGTTGCCCTTCAACTCTGGCACGTATCTCGCACGCCGCCCCACACATACGAACCCGGCTACAACCGGTTCCTCTGCCACCGGCGGCGCCGCATCTGCCCCTCTTGACCCAGGCCCCGTCGACCGAGATGCTCGCCAGCAGCCGTGGCGAGCGCGTCGGTAGCCCTGACGGCCATCTCCGGTGTCATGCAGACGATCCTGCCGCATGGCCCTGCTCGCTCCGGTCACGCCATTTGCGGCCGGTGACACGGTTCTTACCGGCACTCCAAGTGGGTCCGATTGGAACGTCACGATAATAACGGGCCCGGTAAAACACTCTTGACCTGGTCAAACGCACAGATCGTGCTCCCTGGGGGGCGGGGCCGGCCGGTTTCCGGAGGTGCTTCGACTACCGAGCGGCCTGCCTGCGGGATGCGTGGCGCATGTCGGTGAGGGCGGAGGTCAAGCGGGCTGAGCCGACGGTGGTTGCGATCGCGGTGGCCTGGGCAGCGTGGTGGTCGGCTTCGATGCGTTCGCCTTGCCGGTAGAGCACGGTGGCCAGGCGGGCGGTGGCCATCGCCCGCACCCGGGTCTGGGCCTGGACGGTGCTGGCTTCGGCAGCCCGGCGTAGGTCGGCGACAACCTGCGGGTTGTCGCGGCCGGTGGTGGCGGACAGCAGGTAGAGGGCGAATCCGGTGTCGCTGCCGATCTTGGCTGCGGTGATCGTGGAGGTCCAGGCCGGTCCGGATGCGAGGTCGGTGACCCGGTCATAGGCGTGCTCGGCTGCGACCAGGTGGCGGGCCACTTGGCGTTCGTCGCCGTTCAGGGCGTGGATCTGGGCCAGGACGGCGCAGAGCATCGCCCGCACCGCTGCGGGCAGGCGCCCGCCCACCTCGCCTGCCAGCTTGAGAGCTTGCCCGGGGTGGCGCAGGTGGATCTCCTGGCGGACGGCGTTGGTGGCGAGGTGGCACAGCAGTCCGGTGTCGCCGTGTTCGCGACCGGCGGTCAGACCGACCTGGAACAGTGAGCGGGCCTCGTCGAACAGACCGGCATCGAACGACGCCCAGGCAGTCAGGTTCGCCAGGCGCGCGATCGCACCGAGCAGTGCACGGCGTACGGCCGGGCTGGTCGACGCCTCGGTGAGGCTGACTGCGGCGTGCAGCTCGCGCAGCGCGAAGTCGCGCACTGCGCGCCCGCCCGAGGCCCGGTCCCAGTGCTCCAGGAGGCCGGTACGCTCGGTGATGGCGCGGATGTCGCCCATGCGCAGGCGCGTGAGGGGCGGGGTAGGTGGCAGCAGGACGGTGAGGGCGGTGGCCAGGACGTCTCGGCGGTTCGAGGTGCTCACCTCCTCGTGGTGGAGCTGCTTGGCGCTCAGGCCCAGCTCGGCCGCGTTTTCCGCGCCCAGCACAGTGCAGAGGGCCTGCCGGTAGTGCTTGTGCGGCCAGGTGATGAGGCCACGTTCTATGCGTGAGACATAGCCGGCGTCAAACGGTGACTCCCGCCCGGTGTCCGCTTCAACCAGTGCGCGGACCTGCTCCGCGACTTGACGCCGAGTCAGGCCCCGAGTGAGCCGTGCGCGTCTGAACAGCGTGTTCGTCACAATGCCCCGCCTTCAACCTTCGGCCCGGGCAGCGAGCTCAGCGTGCTGGGGCTGCCGCAGACTGCCTACCGATCTGCTCTGCTGTTGTCACCCGATCCGGTGGTCTCCTGGAGATGCTCCACCCGCCACCAGGCACCGGCCGAGGAGCGGTGGTCGAACGGCCGCGCCGTACCGACCAGGGGCCGTACAGTCCTGGCCATGACGACCGACACCACCACTGCATCGTGGCGCGAGATCGACCGCACCACCGCCTTCAGCAAGTTCGGCCGGTCCGTGGACCGGGTCGAGTTCGAACTGCCCGACGGACGGAAGGAGGAGTTCTACCTCAAATGCGAGCGCCCGGCCGGCGCCGTACTCGCTCTCACTGCCGACCGGCAGGTCATCCTGGCCCGCCAGTACCGTCCGGGCCCCGACCGCGTTCTGCACGAACTGCCGGGCGGCTACATCGAACCCGGGGAATCCGCAGCGGACGCGATCGCCCGCGAGTTGCTGGAGGAGACCGGCTACCAGGGCGAGGTACGAGAGGTCGGACCCTACTGGCTCGATGCCTACTCCGACGTACGCCGCTTCGCCTTCGTCGCCACCGACTGCGTCAAGGTCGCCGAACCGCAGCCGGAGCGCACCGAGTTCATCGACGTCGTCACCCTTTCCCTGACCGAGTTCCGCGACTGCGTGCTCCGCCGGGGCGAGATGACCGACACTGCCGCCGCCTACCTCGCCCTGGACGGGCTGAGCCTCCTGTAGTCCCCCGAGACGGGCGGGCCGGCACCACATCCTCACCCACCCGCCACCCGGGAGGACCCCGTGACCGATCGGAGCACCACCGACACCGCCCCGTACTACAGCAGCGCACTCGTCTCCCTGCCCGCCCAGACCGTGGCCCTGGTCCTGGCCGGCGGCAAGGGCAGCCGCCTGCGTGCCGCGCCCGATGCCGAACTTCAGGGCACGCCGAAGGTGCTGGTGCCGATCGACACCTCCGTCGGCCGCACCCCGATGCTCGGCCACGCGCTCACCCGGCTCACCGTCGCCGGATTCCGCCGGATCGCCGTGCTCACCAGCACCGACCCCGCCACCGGTGCCGACGCAGTCGAGACCTACGCCCTCACCCACCCGTCGGCCCGGCAGGTGGAGCTGACGATCCACCGCGAGCAGCACCCGCTCGGCACCGCCGGTGCGGCCTACGCGGCCCTGGGCCACCTGTCCGATGTCCCGGCCGCGGTGGTGCTGCCCGCCGACACCCTCTTCCCTACCGTCCTGCTTCCGTCCGCCGTCACGGAGCACCGCTCCCGCCCGGCAGCGGTGACGTGGACCGTGACCACCGCGCCCGGCCGCTGCGCGCAGAACGCGGGCCGTCTCTTCCTCGACCCCGACGGCCGGCACGTCGTCCACGCGCTGGAGGGCGTGGACGCCACCCTGCCGGCCGGGAGCCGCAGCGGGCTGCGGCAGGCCACGAGCACGGGCGCCGTCGTCCTCACCCCTGCCCCGTTCCGGGCGCTGTTCGAGGAGTATGCCCGGCGCCTGGCCCACCCCGGCGAGGCGGACCTGTAGCGGCAGTTCATGCCCTGGGCGATCAGCCAGGGCCACCCGGTCGGGGCCTTCGACATCCGCACCTCGGCCCCCGACCTCGGCACACCCGACCGCTTGGCCGCCTTCGGCCGCAGCGCCTGAGAGGAGAGCAGCACCGTGCCCGGCATCGCCCTGTCCACGCTGACCGAGCAGCAGGCCTGCCACTTCCGCGACCTCGGCTACCTGCGCCTGCCCGACCCCGGTCTGCCCCGCGACCTGTTGGTCGAGGTCGCCAGGACGGTCCGCGCCCGCGCCGCCCTCCTGCCCGTCGGGCAGGCCAAGATCTACCGGCTCTACCAGCACGACCGCACCCTGATGCACCGCCTCATCGCCCACCCCGCCATCCTCGGGCCGCTCACCTCGCTGCTCGGCCCCAACGTCGTCTACGTCCTCAACCGGCACAATCAGGGCTCGCTGAACGCCTCCGGCGCCCACCAGGTGCGGCTGCACCGCGACATCCTCCAGCCCACCCGCAGCCTGCTGACCGCCATCGTGTACTTCGAGGACGCCACCGTGGAGACCGGATGCACGTGGATCGTGCCCGGGTCCCACCGCGCTCCGTACGTCGGCGTCCCGCAGCCCGACGGCGGCGGCACGTGGATGGACGAGCATCCCGAGCTGGCGGACCTCGCCGACCAATCGGTTCCCGTGCCCGTCCCTGCCGGCGGTGTCCTGTTGTTCGACGGCACCCTCTTCCACACGGTGGGCGCGAACACCGGCAGTACGACGCGCGCCAGCGCGGTCCTTGGCTACCGCAGCGCGGACGAGCTCGATGCCCGCCCCGACCCCGACCGGCAGATCGTCGTCGCCGGCGCCCAGCTGTACCGGGGCAACGACCGGCCGAACCGACCCAAATCTCGGTAGGAGCTGGTGGTGGTCGGCACAGCCCTTGGGGTGTCGACCACCACCCTCTGTTCAGGCTGTCGTTCTGCGGGAAGGCCCTTGCCCCCGGCTCAGCAGGCTGAGGCCTCGGCGGCGTGCCGGGCCGTACGCAGGTTCGCACGCCACGCGGTCTTCGCCGCGGTCTGTGCGCGCCGCCGTGCATGTCCGGAGGCCGCGGCCGCACGCAGACCGTCCAGGTCGGCGGTCAGAAGCAGGGGACAGTGGTCGGAGACGTCCTCATAGCCGGTCAGCACCTCGAACCCCAGGATCGCTCGGCGGTGTGCGGGTCGGCGTAGGCGTGGTCGATGCGCTGCTCGCCGCCTTGGCCGTCGGCACCGGGTCCGTAGCCGGCGGTCGGGGCGAGCGGTGCCTTGCGGCTGGTGGCGGCCGCGACGTACCGGGCCAGGCCGGTGTCGACCATGGCGGTGAGGGCCGGCGGGGCGGGAGCTGTTACGGCAGCTGCTGCAGGACCATCTGGACCTGCACGCGGTGCGGGAGGAAGAAGTGGTCCGTGCCGGTGCCCGGCCGGTCGTGATGGGGCCGGAGGGGCGGGTGCGGCCATGGCGGGAGACGGGTCTCGCGCGCTGGCTGGCCAGCGTGTTCGGGCTGGTCCGGGTCACCCGCGTCGCCCACCGGGACCGAGGCGAGCTCGGCGTCGGGCAGGTTGCGCAGCCACACCGCCCACTGCCCGGCTCAGTCATCGCCTGCTCGTGCTCTGCCTCACCGCGCCGGCCAGCCGGCGCATCCCCTGCTCGGTCAGCCGGCCGACGTCTCAGCGCTGATCCAGTTCAGGTAGCTCTCGGCGCCGGCCACGACCGGCACCGCGACGACCTCCGGCACGTCGTACGAGTGCTGCTCACCGATGAACGTGCTGAGCGGCCCGGCCAGCTCGGCACGGGTCTTGAAGTCGATCCGCCACTCGTCGCCGGACCGCACCTCGCCCTCCCACCAGTACACCGAGCGGACCGGGTAGACCTGCGCGCACGCGGCCAGCCGCTCGCCGATCACCTTCGCGGCCAGCTCGCGGGCCTTCGTCTCGTCGTCATGGGTCGTCGTCACCACGAGGAAGTCACTCATGGCCCGAGCGTAACCATCCAGATCACGCCCGGGGAACAGCACGGTGCCCGTCCCGGAAGCGTGACGACCCCTTACGCGTCCGCCGTCATGAACGCTACGACGACACCACCACCACAGAAGGAGCAGCACCGTGGCCACCCAGCCCAAGGCCCTGACCGTCAGCTACCCACGCCACCGAGCACCCGCCCGCCCATCGAGCCGCTGCTGCTCGACCTCTACGCCGGGATCTACAAGGTCGAGGCCGCCACCGATCCGTTCCTCTCCGTCGAGCGGTTCACCGACCGCCTCCACCGCCACACCGCCGCCTCCCGCTGGGGCTGTACCCTCGGGAGGTGGACGGGCAGCCCGTCGGCTACGCCTACGGCTTCGCCCGCACCGCCGGCCACCAGTGGGAGCGGGCTCGTCAGCACCGTGCCGGGCGTGGACCTGGAGGAGCACGATAGCCGCACCTTTGCTTTGTGCGAGGTGATGGTCCGTACGGACTACCGCGGCACCACCGCCCGCACGCTCCACGAAGAGTTGCTCTCCCACCGAACCGAGGAACGCTCCAACCTCTTGGTCGACGTGGAACACCCGAAGGTCCGGCCCTCTACGAACGGTGGGACTGCACCGAGATGGGGATCACGCAGCCGTACCCGGACTCCCCCGCTACGTCTCCATGTGGCGCCCGATCACCCTCTGAGCCGGACGACGCCGGCGGGACGTTCGGCAACGGCTGCTGGGATTCGTCCTGGGGCCGGCTGGGTTCCGTCCCCAGGCGGCTCCGCCGCAGGCCAACCGGGGCGCCGTCCCAAAAGCCGATCGGCAGCCGGGTCGGCCCGACGGTCTCCAGCCCGAGGCCACCCGTCGAGGTGCCGGCCGCAGCGCAGCGGGCACCACCAGCGGACCGTCCCGGCCTTGAGGTGTCCGAGCGGGTAGGGAAATCCGGTTGCGGGAGGCACTGCTCCGGCCTGCGAGTCCTGCTGAACAGCGTTCACGCCCCCATCCCAGCCTTGGCAACCAGGTTCCGGGGGCGGCGCACGGCCTCGTCGAGAACGTCCGCCCCACCGGCCGAGGGCGACCTCGATTGGCTCGGCGCCGGGCAGGTTGCGCAGCCACACCGCCCACTGCCCCGGCTCAGTCATCGCCTGCTCGTGCTACCTCACCGCGCCGGCCAGCCGGCGCATCCCCTGCTCGGTCAGCTCGATCGCGAACGCGCCGTCCACTCCGGACGCGTGGCTCAGGAGTCGTCGCTGGTCATGTGGAGGGTCGTCATCCCTGTGCCCTTCCTGTCCGATTGGGCCGGACAGAACGGCACAGACCGGCTCGCCGTGTGAGCCGGAGCGGTGGACAGCCGACCCCCTCAGTCCCTCTGCCTGAGCTTCCGGGCGTCGAGGCCGGCGTACCGGGCCCGGGTCGACTGGCCGGTGTCATAGGTGAAGAGCGTCACGGGGGCATCACCGACCATCGGCCGCAGGGCGAGCGTCCGATCCACGATCTCGTCGTCGGCGATCGGGAGCCGGGTGTGCCGCGGCGGGTCAAACATGATCTCTACGGTCACATCGAGGCCCCCGGCTCCTCCCTTCTGCAGGACGGGGAAGGTCTCATCGCCCTTCGGGAACAACCGGTCTATGACGGCCAAGGCAACCCGGGCCCGGCCTCGCACGTCCCCCTTCGAGTGGGTGTCCTTGGTCCGGTCGAGCTCATCAATGACGACCATCGGGATCATCAAGTTGACCGCGCCCTCGGAGAGCCCGGTCAGAGCGACCCAGTCGATCGCATCCAGCTTCTCGGGGTGGTGGATGAACAGGCTGGTGTCGAAGACGGCGTTGAGCGCTACGGCAGGCCGGTTCGCGATCGCTTCCTTGAGCGCGTTCACGGCGAGCGCGAGTTCGCGGCTGCGCACGCCCAGTTCGAGCCTGACGAGGCTGTTGGTGAACCGCACCACGTGCGCGGCGCCCAACTCGGTCGCACCGGCCAGCATGTGCTCGTACCGGCGGGTGAAGATCAGCCGGTCGATGTCCGTCTCGCTGATCCGCCCCTCCAGGTGAGAGAACGCGTCGTTCGCCCACTCCAGGTAGGCGAGCACGAGTTGCCCGGCGTCGCCCGAGAAGCCGGTGTACAGGTTGCTGACCTTCGTGTGAACGTGCTCGAGGGCCTGGAGCGCACCCTCACGGTGCGCATCCGGGTGCAAGGTGAGGTACATGTGGGGATGATGCCAGCGCCATGCCGCCACGCCTACCGGGTTTCCGCTGGACGCAGAGATCGTTGCCGACAAGCAACCGCCCGCCCCAGAGCCGGTCGGGCGGTTGGTCAGGAGGGCGGCCGCCCCGGCGGCGCTGGTCCCGTGTCATCGTCTTCCCCGGCATGGCTGGGAGGGGGCCCCGAGCGGGATGCTGTCCCGGGGCAGCTACACCGCCAAGTCGACCTTCGTGGACGACGACGGCAAGACGCTCGGGGAGGTTGAGTACGCCTACGACATCACCCCGAACTGGCCGGCCGCCGGGTAGACCGTAACGAGGCGGCCGGTCGCAGCCTCGTCCGTGGACCGGATCAGTTGGGGCGGTCCGGGCCAGTGGCGGACTGCGGTCGATACTGTGGTTCCCGACGAGGGGGACAAGTTGTCGCTGGTGAAGAAGGGTTCGCGTCTGATCACCGTCGACGGTGTGGTGTACCGGTGGCGGGTGATCGGCAGCGTCCGGTGCTGTGTCCCGTGCAGCAACGGCGTTTCGGATTTCGCGGTCCAACGGGTCGGCCGGAGGAGCGCGGTGCTCGTGGCCGCCACGTCGGCGTTTCCGGTCGTGCCGTCCGCCGTCGAGGCGGGAGTCCGCGCGGCGCTCGGTCAGGGATGGCGATCAATGGAGACCGGACCCGCCTTCTCCCTGGGGGAGTTGGTGTAGGGCCGAGGTGACGGCCCCGGTGCTCGGCAGGTGGTCCGTGCTCCGTGGTCTGCGGCCCGTGGCCCGTGGGCGGGGACCTGTCGGAGGGGGCTTCTACGATCCCGGGCATGGACATCGACGCATGGTGGGGCATCATCGGGCAGGCGCGCGCCGCGGTCGGGGACCGGGCCGACGACCGGGATCCGCCCGATGACCCGTTGCCCGGAGCGCTGGTCGACGTACTCGCGGCGCTGGAGCCGGACGACATCATCGACTTCTATGTGAAGCACATCGAGGTGACCGACGCCGCGGAGCGGTATTCGTTGAAGTGGGCCGCCTTCCTGATCGAAGGCAGCGTCTCGGACGACGGTTTCATGGACTTCCGTGACGGGCTGGCCCTGCTCGGACGGGAGACGTTCAGGCGCGCGGTGGCCGATCCCGACTCCCTGGCCGATCTGCCGGTGGTCGTCAGGATGAGCCGCGACGAGGGCGGCTGGATCGGCTTCGAGGCGCTGAGCCTCCCGATCACGGACGCGTACCGGAAGGTCCGGGGCGAGACCGACACGCTCGGGGCGGCGGTGGAGGCCGCGATCAACGGTATGACGCGTCCCGACCGGCCGGGTGGTGGCACCTGGGATCCGGAGGACGACGACGCGATGCGGCGCCACCTTCCCCGACTCGCGGCACTCTTCCTGGACTGACGGGGCGGTTCCCGAGGTGTCGGTTCCCGAGGTTCTCGCCAACTCACCCGTTCTCCCGTGGAGTTGTGCGGCCGGTGGCGGTTCGTTCGGCCCATGACAGGCCATCCAGGCCATTCGGCGACCGGTTGTGGACAGGGCGCGGCCCTCCTGGGGGAATCCGGTACTCCGTTCGTGATGGCCTGCCACACTGCCCGACAAGAGCGATGTGACATGTCACAGTGCTCTCGGCGTCCGTCGGGAGCACCGAATGAGGGAGGAACCCCATGAACCGCTTCTCCGCCGTGCTCGCCGGTGCCGCCGCCCTGGCGGCGCTGACCGGCGCCCAGGCCGCCACCGCCTACGCCGCCACCGCCGCGACCGGTTCCCCGGCCGGCCCGGCGGGCACCACCGTCTGCGGCAGCCCGGGCGCGCCGAACTACGTCACGACCAGGGCCTGTATCACCGTCAACGGCAACCAGGTGTACGCGTCCGGGCGCGCCACGCCGACCAGCCCGACCTGGCAGGACCAGCAGGTCTCCTTCCGGCTGACCAGCACCGGCATCACCAGCCCGCCGTTCGCCACCGTCACCCCGACCGTCCTGATCCCGGCCGGAGGGGCCGAGGTCGGCGGCATCACGGGCACCGTGCCCTGCGGCACGACGGTGAGCGCCACGTTCAGTGTGGAGCAGCCCGGCTGGTCGCCGTCGACCGCAACCGTGTCGACCGTCGTGACCTGCTGACCGGGGCGTGTGAGGACCGGCCTGACCCGGTCTGACCTGACGTGATCCGTCCGCCTCCTCCTGGGTGACCAGCCGCGATCGGCTCGCCCGGGGGAGGCGGACGGCGGTGCCCGGGACGCTGTCGGTTGCGTCCGTCATCGCGGTCCGTAGCGCCTGGTAGGCGATCAGCAGTGCCCAGACTTCCTGTTCGATCCAGGCCGGGGTACGGGCGCGCAGGACCCGCCCGCCCAGGATCGTGGATTTCCATCCCCGCGAGCGCGGGGCCGACTCCTGGCAGGAGCCGCTCTCATCGCCGGTGCGGGAGCTATCCCCGCGAGCGCGGGGCCGACGTTGCGTTCCATGCACGACGTGACGCGCGGAAGGAGCTATCCCCGCGAGCGCGGGGCCGACAGTCCCTCCGCGAGGACGGGTGGGACGCACTCGGAGCTATCCCCGCGAGCGCGGGGCCGACGCGATCGCCGGGTCGTATTCCGGCCAGTGCCGGGAGCTATCCCCGCGAGCGCGGGGCCGACGCGACGACGCCGAGGATCACCCAGGTGATCGGGGAGCTATCCCCGCGAGCGCGGGGCCGACGTGGACAACACCGGCGACTGGGTCCTGATCGAGGAGCTATCCCCGCGAGCGCGGGGCCGACAAGCGCTACCAGGCGATCGAGCGGCAGTACCCGGAGCTATCCCCGCGAGCGCGGGGCCGACCCGCCGCGATCGGGCTCGGTGACTGGATGCCGGGAGCTATCCCCGCGAGCGCGGGGCCGACCCGCCGCGATCGGGCTCGGTGACTGGATGCCGGGAGCTATCCCCGCGAGCGCGGGGCCGACCCGCCGCGATCGGGCTCGGTGACTGGATGCCGGGAGCTATCCCCGCGAGCGCGGGGCCGACGTCCTGCCGCCGGGCGCCGCGACGACGGTCGCGGAGCTATCCCCGCGAGCGCGGGGCCGACGGACAGACCCCGAGCGGCCGCTACTGGACGCTGGAGCTATCCCCGCGAGCGCGGGGCCGACACGGGGCGTCAGCACCCGTCCCTGTGTCCGGGGGAGCTATCCCCGCGAGCGCGGGGCCGACCAGCTGATGCTCTCCCACCTGGAGCGACGCCTGGAGCTATCCCCGCGAGCGCGGGGCCGACCCAATGCGGACCTCAGCGCCGGTCACGGTGTGGGAGCTATCCCCGCGAGCGCGGGGCCGACCTGCCAGTGCCCGGCCAGCCGTTCGACGGCCTGGAGCTATCCCCGCGAGCGCGGGGCCGACCACCACGACAATGAGTGTGTCGATCAAGCGCTGGAGCTATCCCCGCGAGCGCGGGGCCTACACTTCCTGACCTGCGGCGATTGAGCTCAGAGCGCGCCAATCCATTCAGTTCGAATCCGGAGCCCCACGTGTGCGGGGCCAAATCCTCAGCGGTTGTATGTCCCAGCTGCGCCCCGGCGAGCCAGCTCTGAATCTTCGACAGCATCGTACGGGCTGTCATCAGGCATGGGTGCAGGGGACGGGTTCGCTGGTGACCGCATCGGCCAGGGCCCGGGGCGGAGAGGCTGAGTAGGACGACCTTCAGCTTCCCGATGCCGCCGGCCTCGCCGCCGTCGCCGAAGTCGTCGCCACAAACCGCCACTGCGTGCTCCTGCGGACATACGAGGTCGACCCACCGCTTGACCGCGAGCAGTCGACTGTGCATCGGGTCGTCGGCGAAGGCACAGCGCTTGCCGGTGGTCCAGGCTTCGACGCCGACTGGCGGGGAGGCACCTCGTAGGAATCGTCACCGGTGTCGGCCACGTCGCGTTCTTGGACTCCGCCCAGCTGGTCCTGTAGTTCACAGGCCCAGGCCGCTCCGCCTTGGACGCCGGGTCGGCTGCGGGTTCTGCCCTGTGGCGGCGAGCCGGGCCGCTGAACGCCTGAGGGTGATGCGGTCGGCGGCCTGGGCGTCTGGGGTGGAGGCGAGCCGGTGGTGGAGGTGCTGGGCGGCGAGGTCGGTTCCGAGTGCCGAGACCACGGTGGCGAGGGCCGTCTCGGCGGCCGCGCTCGCCCGGCCGGCGGACCGGTACTCCTCGGCGAGTTCGGCGCGCCGGTCGGCGGGCAGCGGCCGGGCCGGCAGCCGATTGTGCGCAGGGCCGGAGGCCCGCATCATCAGCCGTCGGGTGTCGGCGAGGCGTTCGGCGAGGACCGCGTGGTCTTCGGCGAGGTGCTGGAGGCGGGCGGAGATCTGGCGCAGGGCGTCGCTCCACACCGGCAGGGCCGCGGCGATGTCGCAGGCCTGCCGGGTCGGTCCCCCGTGGCCGTGGGACAGCCGCCAGGCCGGGTCGGCGTAGAGGAGCCGGCCCACCCGGTCGACCAGGGCGTGCGACTCCGCGGTGACGGCGGAGAGGGTGTTGTCGGGAGCGGAGCGCAGGGGGAACCAGCAGGCGCGTACGCGGCGCCAGGCGAGCTCGGCTGCTTCCCAGGCGGTGTCGGCGGCGTGGACGGAGGCGAGGTGGGCGGACACGGTGGCGGGAGCATGGGTGGCGGCGTGGGTGAACAGCAACCGGGTCAGCTGGTAGACGGCGACGGCGTTGGAGGCTGCGGTGCCCATGGCGGAGGCGGTGTGCGCGTAGGAGTCGTCACCTGCCTGTACGGCGCGCCAGCTGATGTCCGCGAGCCGGTCGGCGGAGGCGGCGGCGCCGGTGCCGAGCTGTGCGGGGGTTTCCGCGGTGCGGGGCGGGTCGGGCTGCAGCAGCGCGCGGGGCCGTACGGTGTCGAGCGCCGCGGCGCCGAGCCGGACGTCCGGGTCGGCGGCGAGCGTCCGGACCTCCTGCTGCACCACTCCCAGCTGGTCGACGACCCGGTCGAGGGCGCGGATGCGTTCGGTGAAGGACGTGCTGGACGTGGCCGAACCGAGGCGGCCCACCAGGTCCGCGACCGTTCCGGTGAGGGCGAGGACCCTGACCAGGACGGCGGTGCGCAGCTGCGTGCTCTCCAGGGCGAGCCCGTGCCGGGTGAGGGGTCGGCCGTCGGGATCGGTGTGGGTGGCGAGCAGGTCCAGGCCGGTGCGCAGGGCCTGGATGGCATGAAGGACGTACCGGGGGGCCTGGAAGGCCTGGAGGGCCGTGAGGGCCGGCGGCTTGCCGTAGGCGGCTCTGAGTTGTCGGGCGGCTTCGGCCAGGGCCACGTGCAGCCGGGCCCGGCGGGCACTGTCCGGTGCCGTCGCCGGGCCGGGGCCGGTGGGCGCCCGGTCGGGCAGGGTGTCCACCGGTTCCCAGGCGTACCGGGTCTCCACGGCGAGGAGGAGGTCCAGCAGGTCCGCGACCTGGTGGCCGACGGTCCGTCGGTAGAGTTCCGAGCTCCGCTCGATCGGCAGGTAGTCGGCGTCGGTGAGGTAGCTGCCGGCGAGGACGACGAGCTCGCCGAACTCCGCGCTCACCGGGCGGTCTGCGCCGGGCGGAGCGTGGTGCGCACCGCGGCGGCGGTGTGCCCGAGGAGGCGGACGGCAACCAGGACGGTGTAGACCTCGTCCGGCGTCGCCGCGGTGGCCGCCGCTGCCGAAAGCCGAAGCTCCGCCTGCTCCAGGAATTCGGCGAGCCGCGGACCGTCGGCGAAGGTGAGGTCGGTTTCGGGGTCGTCGCCGTCGTCGGGCTCCGGCAGGAAGCCGCGGAGCTCGATGGCGTGGTTGTGGGTGCCGCAGGCGGCCAGGGTGTCGCCGCCGGTGTCGGTGGTGACGGCCAGGGACCAGAACACGGTCTGGTGGGCGAGGGACCAGGCCGCCGAGAGCGGGCCCTGGATGCCGGGCTCGGCGAGGCGGGCGGCGATGCGGTCGAACCAGGCGGTCGTCATGGCGGACTCCTTCGTCGGTTGTTGTCGTGGCGGTCAGGGTGGCCGATCCGGCCGTCCCCGGGGCCGATGGTGCGGGTTCCTGTGGATAACCCGGGGTTGTGGGTGGATCCGGTCACCCGGACGG
Organism: Kitasatospora sp. NPDC127116; assembly: GCF_042677365.1. Classification (NCBI taxonomy): domain Bacteria; kingdom Bacillati; phylum Actinomycetota; class Actinomycetes; order Kitasatosporales; family Streptomycetaceae; genus Kitasatospora; species Kitasatospora sp. NPDC127116. Next base: position 111,267 of record NZ_JBHXTL010000001.1, on the reverse strand, counting down.
GGGATCAGGTGACGATCCGGCGGACGGCGACGACCTGGTTGGGGCCGCTGCCGGCTGTTCTCCAGGCCTGGTAGCTGCCCGTCCGGATCTGGAGGCCGGTGCGGGGGGCCTCCAGGAGGCGGCCGTCGCCGATGTAGAGGGCGACATGGCCGGGGCGGCCCGGACCGCCGTCCGTTCCGGTGGTGAAGACGAGGTCGCCGGGCCGGAGGCTGTCCGGGTCGACCGGTTGCCCCTCTTCGACCTGGGTGAACGTCGAGCGGCTCAGCCGGATCCCGGCGTGGGCGTAGGCCTGCTGGACGAGGCTGGAGCAGTCGCAGCGGTGGGAGGGGGCGGTGCCGAGCGGGTCGGTGCAGTCCCCGCCGAAGGTGTACCAGCCGCCGCGTTGGGCGAGGGCCCAGTGGATGGCGGCGGCGGCCTGCGGGTGGGTGCCGGCCGGGACGTCCCACCCCGGTGGGAGGGCGTCGTCGGCGTCGGCCGGTGGTCCGGCGGGCGTGGGGGCGGTGAAGTCCGGGACCTCGGCAACGATGGCGGCGACGTACTGCTGGGTTTCCCGGTAGGGCGGGATGCCGTGCGCGGCTTGGACGGCGTGCCAGCCCGCGTTGTAGCCCGCGAGCGCGAGCTGCCACGGGTCGGCGGCGATGCCGGAGTCGCGGGCCTGGCGGATCAGCGAGCACATCATCCGTCCCTGGGCGTCGATCGCGTCGGCCGGATCGAACGGGCTGCTCACCCCGTTGCCGTCAGCGTCCCGGCCCCAGGTGCGCCAGGTGTCCGGGACGAACTGGGCGATGCCCTGGGCGCCCGCCGGACTCTGGGCGTTGGGGTCGAAGCCGCTCTCCCGGTGGAGCTGGGCGGCGAGCCCGGGGGAGGTCAGGCCCTGGTCGCAGGCCCCAGCGGCGCGCTCGATCATCGGACCGTACGGCGTCGGGACGCTGCCCGGTCGAAGCGCGCTGCCGTACGGTCCGCGCCCCGGGGCGCTCGCTGCGGCAGGTACGTCGGTGGCGGCCGCCAGCAGCACCAGGGCGAGCAGTCCGGCGGGTGCGGCGACCGCGCCGCCCGCCAGCAGGATCGTCCGTTTGGGCACAGTCCAGGTCCCCCGATCGTGTGGCACCCGTCGGCGTGTCAGGTACGGACCGGCCGGGCAGGCCGGCGCGGCCGGTGGCGAACGTGTGCTCCGGGCGCTGCCTGCCGCACCGCCGGAGCCGGCCGACCTGCCGACCGGGCAGGTGCCCGGAGCGGCCGGAGACGAGGACTCGCAGGCGGCGACGCCGCAGGTGGGCCGCTGCCTCGACGGCCGGCATCACCTCCGGCCGGCCGTCGAGGCAGCGGGGACAGGGCCGCATGCCGGCCCCGGCCCCGAAGTCGGTGGTGTCGTACGGCACCGGCGCACCCCTGGTCACGATCCGCTCCAAGTCGATCGCCGAGTGTAAACAGAGCTGGTCGTCACTGTGCTAGACAGTGCGGCTACGGCCAGTGATGGCCATGAACTGGCATCGAACTGGCATCGCTGGACATCGGTCAGGTGGGAGGGAGTGAACATCGGTGGGCAGGTCCGCGCCCGTGGCCGGGCTGCACGTCGGCGCCCGGCTCGTCGTCCCGGTCCTGGGGGCGGCGGCCGGCAGCGGCCGGAGCACCGTGGCCCTGCTTGCCGCGGCCGGGCTGGCCCGGCTCGCCTCGACGGTGGTGCTCGACAGCGCGTCGACCGCGTCGTCTCCGTGGCGCCGCTGGCCGCTGGCCGGCGGCGCCGGGCTCGTCTCCGTACCCGTCGACCGGCCTCTGAGCACCGGTCAGGTCCGCGCCGCCGCCTCGTCCTGCTTGGACGGCCGGGTCCAGGTGCTCACCGACCGCAGGCCATGGTCGGAACCGCCGCTCGCCCTGCCCTCGGCGCCGTCGGCATGGCCGGCTCTGGCAGGGGCCGGCGGCTGGCAGGTGAGCGTGGTGGACACGGCGCTGACCGTCGCGGACGACCTCGGTGACGCCGGGGTCCACTCACGCACCGCCCAGTGGATGCTGCTGGAGGGGGCCGTGCCGGTGATCTGCGCGCCGACGTCGCGGGAGGGCCTGGAGGCGGCGGCCGTCGCGATCGCCGCAGCCGAGGCCGCGTCCCTTCCGCTTCAGCGGTGCGTGCTGGCGCTGGTCGGCATGGCCAACGGGATGCCGCGGCAGTGCCGGGCGGTCACCACCATGCTCGAACCCCGGGTCGGCGCGGTGGTGCGGGTGCCGCACTGCCCGGCCTGGCGGGCGCACGCCCTGCGGACCGACCGGCTCAGCCGCCGGTTCGAGGCGGCCGGCACCGGGCTCGCCGACACCCTGATCACCATGGCCGAGAGGTCCTGGGGCCCGCTGCGGGCCCCGGCCGGGACGGCCGCCACCTCGGAGGATCCCTCACATGACGACCTCTATGTCGCTGCTGGCAGCCCGGCTGACCGCCCTGCCGGCCAATGACCCCACCACAGCCCCGAACGGGTCGTTCTACGACGTCGGGAAGGGCTTCAAGCCGGAGATCCCGTCCGGGGAGGTCGGCAGCGCGCTCACCACGATCGTCAACTGGACCATGGGCATCTGCCTGGTTCTCGTGGTGGCCGCGCTCTGCGCGTGCGCCGCGATGGACAGCTTCGGGTCCATGTCCGACCGACCCGAGATCAGTGCGCGGGGCAAGGCGGGTATGCCGAAGTGCTTCCGCGGAGCTGTGATCATCGGACTGGCGTGGCCGATCGTCTGGCTCGGCGCGAGCCTGAAGGGCTGACGAGTGGACTCCGTCGAGTTCCGCCGACGCCGGGCCCTGCGCACGCTCGTCACCGGGGCGGCCCTGGCGGCGGCCGCCGTCACGGGCGCGGTCGCCGTCCTGGTCTGGCAGGCCGAGCCCGAACCGCGGGGCGGCACTGCTGCCAGCGCCTCGGCCGCCGCCGCGCCGCCGTCCGCGAGCCCGTCCACGGTGGTGGCGGCGGTGCCGCTGCCCGCGCCCGCCCGGGTCGAGAAGGGCATCCCGATCGGCTACCCCCACACTCTGGCCGGTGCCGTGTCCGCGGCCGCCCACTACACCGAGGCCCGCGACCTGCTGAGCCCTGACACGGTGCCCGGGCAAATGAGGGTGATGGCCGGCCAGGACGACGAGAACTTCTTCAAACTGACCTCGCTGGCGATCGCGGACGCCCGGGACTGGCGGCGCCTGCTCGGTCTTCCCGCGGCCGGAGGCAGCACCGGCTCGGACTTCATCGCCCTCCAAGTCCGCGCCTACCAGGCCACTGCCGTGAACGCGGACGCCGTCGACGTGTGGCTGCTGACCACCCAGACCCCCACGGTCGGCGGAGTACAGCACGACACCGGCGTCTTCGCCATCGCCGCCCCTGTCGTGTGGGACGGAGGCGACTGGCACCTGACCGAGAAGAAGGTCACGCAATCCCCGGTCGTCGAGGATCCGGGTACCGCGCAGGCCGACGCTGCCGGCTGGAGGCCCGTTGCCTACCAGCACTAGCGTGCGGCGCGCAATGCTGGTCCTGGTGCTCGTCCTGGCCGCGCTGACCGGGCCCACCGCCGCGTTCGCCGCCGCGCCCCCGCCGGTTCCCGTCCCGGGCGCCACCACCGGAACGCCCTGCCCCGCGCACACCCGGCCCGTCGGGCAGCCCGAGAAACCGACCGCCACCGGTCTGCAACCGAAGCCCCCGGCCGAACAGATGGACGCGCGCGGCGGCTGCGTACCGCTCGACGAGGACGGCTGCCAGGCCCTCGGGCTGAGGGACGACCCGCTGACCACCTGCGTGTACGCCACCTTCAAACACAAGTACTGCGACGCCGATCTCCTGCCCCTGCCCGGGATGGAGGTCTACTGCGAGAACGCCGACAAGGAAATGGCCGCGTGGTGCCAGCAACACACCAACAGCACCCACTGCATGGTCGGCGCCAAGCACAGCCTCGCCGCCGCCCTGAAGAACCCCGGCGCCGCGATCGCCGATGAGGGGACCAGCCGCCTCGCGCGCACCTTCGCCAGTGCGGCGAAGTGGGTGCTCGGGGAGATGGCCAAGACGGTGCTGGAGGGGTCCGTCGTGGACCTGGACGCGGACGGGATCTCGGACACCCTCGCCCTGATGCTCCAGTTGTCCGCCGTCATCGCCACGATCCTGCTGTGCGTGGAGGTCACCCGCACCTGCGTCTCGCACGAGGGCAAGGGGATCGCCACGGCGGTCACGGGCCTGGTCGAGTGGGGGCTGAGCTGCGCGGCCATGTACACCGTGACCCAGACCCTGATCTGGGCGGCCGACGACGTCTCCAACTGGATGATCCGCTCCTCCGGCCTGACCACCGACCAGTTCGTCGCCCGTGTCAGCGGCCTGTTCGCCGGGATGGACACCGTCTCCGAAGTCGGTTGGCTGCTGGTGCTGGGCGTCGTCGGATCGCTGGTCGCCGGGCTGATGTGGATCGAGTTCATCTTCCGGCACGACGCCCTCGACCTCCTCGTCGTGGCGTTCCCGGTGTCGGCGGCCGGGGCGATCAGCGAGTTCACCCGGCAGTGGGCGCCGACCGCCCGCAAGGCCGTGTACTCGATCGTCATGATCAAGCCGGTCGTCGTGATCACCTTGCTGATCGGGCAGGGCATGGTCGGTGCGGCCACCACCGTCACGGGCGTGGTCGGGGGCCTGCTGGTCGTCGGTGTCGGTGCCGTCGCCTGGCCGGTGACCGCCCGCTTCATGCCGTTCGCCGGCGGGGGTTCCAGCGGCGGGTCGGTCGCGAGCGGCATCATCGGCGCGGTCGGCGGCACCGCGGCCTCGGCGATCTGGGGCCGTGGCGGCGGGGTTCCGTCCGGGAGCGGCGCGGCGCCGCCGGGGCCGGCGCTGGCCAGGGCGGTGGAGTCGGACGACGCCGACCGGCGCAGGGCGGACGACGGCCGACGCTCCTCGGCGGGCCGCGCGGTGATGGCCGGGCTGATGGCCGCCCAGGGCGTGAAGGCGGGCACCGAGCTGGCCTCCGGCGGTCTGGACGCGATGGCCGCGCACGCCGGGCTCGGCTCCGGGCGCGACATGGGCGGTTCCGTCAACCTCCCGCCCAGCCGTTCCGGCGAGGCATCCGCGCCCGCCGGGTCGCCGGGCACCGCAAGGGCCCCGGCCGCTGCCTCGACCGGTCCGGCCCCCGCCGCCCGGTCTTCGGCCGCGCACTCCGGCACGACTGCGGCCCCGCCTCTTCCGGCTGCCGGCACGCCGCGACCGCCCCTGGCGCGCGCGGCGGGCGCCCCCGCACCGCCGGCTGCCCCGCAGCCCGGCCCGACGAACGGCCCGACGGACGTCCCGACGGCCGCCGCCCACCCGACCCCGGCAGCGGTCCCGCCCCTGCCGGCCGACCCGCCATCAGGAGGTGAGGGGCCGTGACGTCCCCCGAGGAGCCGGCGACGTACGGCGGCTGGCAGCGCGAGCGCAGCCCGTACCTGGGCGAGCTGAGCCTGAGCGGACTGGTGACGGTCGCCGGCGCGGGCCTGGTCGCGATGCTGCCGGTCTACACCCACGCGTGGGCGGGCGAGATCGTCGCCGTGCCGGTCGCGCTGCTGCTGCTCGCGGCGGTCTACCTGCGGGTGTACGGCCTGACCGCGGCGGAGTGGGCGGTACTCACGGTCCGATTCCAGATTGCTGTCGTCAGGAGGCAGACGATGTTCTTCAGCGGCGCGTTCGCGCCCCGGCGAGCCGACGGGTCGCGGCGCACGGACCTGCCCGGCGTGCTGGCCCGCCTGGAGTTCCTGACGGTGCCCACCGGGGCCGGCCGGGAGATCGGCGTCGTCCACGACCCGCTGCAGGGCCACTACTCGGCGATCATGGAGGTGCGCTACCCCGGGATCGCGCTCGCCGACACGGCCCGGGTGAACGCCCGCGTCTCCGGCTGGGGCGGTTTCCTCCGGGGGCACTGCGTCGAGGGTGGGCCGATCGTGCGGATCTCGGTCACCGACCGGTCCGCTCCCGAGGACGGCACCGCGCTGATGGCGTGGACGACCGGCCACCTCGACCGGGGTGCGCCCGCCGCAGCCCACGACCTGGTCACCGCTCTCGCCGCCGAGGCGGCGCCCGCGGCGTCCACCCGCCGCACCTACCTGACCGTCACCCTGGCCGCGTCCCGGGTCCGCCAGGACATCAGGAGCTCGGGCGGCGGCACCCTGGGGGCGACCGCCGTCCTGGTGCGCGAGCTGCTCGCGATGCAGGGTGCGATCGCCGCCGCCGACCTCCAGGTCGTCGCCACGCTGACCGTCGGCCAGATCGTCGAGGTGATCCGCACCGCCTACGACCCGGGCGAGGTGCCCGTGCTCGCCGCCCACGCGGCGGCCGCCTGCGCACCCGGGTGGGCGGGCACACCGCCGGGCGTGGACGAATCGGCCGCCGGCCCCGCCGCGGCCGAGCAGCACTGGAGCCGCTACCGGCACGACAGCGGCGTGTCGGCGAGCTTCGAGGTCTACGGCTGGCCCGAGGGCCGGGTGTACGCGAGCGTGCTGACCCCGCTGATGAGCCCCTCCGGCAACGCCCGGCGGAGTGTCTCGCTCACCTACGAGTGCCTCGGTGCCCGCACCGCCCGGGCCACGCTGAGCCGCGAGCGCACCAAGGCCGACGTCAAGCGCCGGGTGCGCGCACGGGGCGGGCGGATCGAGTCCCTGGACGAGCGCAAGGCGCTGGTCGACACCCAGGACCAGGACCACGCCCGCACGGCTGGCCACGGCATCGCGCGCTTCAGCGGCGTGGTCACCGTGACGGTCGACGAGCCCGAGGAGCTGCCGCTGGCGACCGCCCGGCTGAAGCGCGACGCGTACACCTCCGGCCTCCGGCTGCGCGAGCTCTACGCCGCGCAGGACTCGGGTTTCGCGGCGACGCTGCCGCTCGGGCTGGGTCTGCCGGTCAAGCGGCGGGCGGTGATCTGATGGGCCGCCTGAGCGACTGGATGCGCCGCGGGGACACCGACCTGTCCTCGATCGGCCTGCCGGACGTCCTGACGACCGGGCCGGCGCCGGTTCCCGCCCAGCGCGGACGGCGGGCACCGCGGCGCCCGGCCGCCGCACCGCCGACGCCGCTCCTGGGGTGGCCCGGCCCCCACGCCGGAAGGGCCGTACGGGTCGCGGCCCCGGAGGTCCACCGCTGCGACACCCACAACGTCTCCGGCCTCTACCCCTTCGGGGGCGGCTCGGCCCTGCCTCCGGTCGGTGCCTACATCGGCCACGACATCCTGACCGGCCGGCAGTTCTCCATGCACCCGGGCGCGTGGGTCCAGCACAAGATCGTCTCCAACCCCGCCGTCCTGGTCACCGGCACCATGGGAGCCGGGAAGAGCGCGCTCATCAAGGCCCTGTCCACACGGCTGGCGGCGTTCGGCGTGAAGGTCCTGATCGCCGGTGACGTGAAGGGCGAGTACGGGCGGGTGTGCCGCTGGCTGGGGTGCGAGCCGCTGGAGCTCGGCCCCGGGCTGCCCGGGCGCATCAACCCCTTGGACGCCGGCTCGCTCGGCGACGGCCTGGAGCGCGTCACCGACCCGGTGGAGTGGCGCGAGCGCCTCACGGAGATCCACCGGCGCCGCCTGAGCCTGCTGTGCACGCTGCTGGAGCTGCAGATGCGCCGCCCGCTGACGCCGGAGGAGACGGAGGCGATCTCCGCCGCGATCAAGGAGGTCACCGGCCAGCTGAGGGGCACCACCGTCCTGGCCACCCCGACCCTGCGCGCCGTGCACGCCGCCCTGCGCGACCCGAGCACCGAGATGGCGCGCGAGCTGCGGATCCGGGGCGAGGACATCCAGGCCACCCGGGAGGCGACCAGGGCGTCCCGGGCCGCGCTGGCCACCATGCTCGACGGGCACGTCGGCGACCTGTTCAGCACCGCGGAGACCTCCCCCAGCCGCATCGACTGGTCGGCGCCGATGGTCAGCATCGACATCTCCCGCACCCGCGCCTACGGCGACGAGACCGTCGCCATGATCATGATGTGCATCTCCAGCTGGACCCAGGCCGCGATCGACCAACCCGACGGGCCCCAACGCCTGGTCGTCAGGGACGAGCTGTGGCGGGCGCTCCAGGTCGGCGGCGCCACGGTGATCCGCAAGCTGGACAGCGACCTGCGCCTGCACCGGGCCGACGGCGTCTTCGACCTCGCCGCCACCCACAGGTTGAGCGACTTCGAGGCGGTCGGCGCGGCCGGGAGCGAGGCGGCGATGATCGCCCAGCACATGGTCTCCTCGTTCGACACGAAGATCACGATGGCTCAGGACGCCAAGGCCCTGGGGCCGATCCGGGACGCGGTCGGCCTCACCGACCCGCAGGTCGAGCTCATCTCCGGCTGGGGCCGCGCGCACGCCGGCCGCGGCCTGTGGATGCCCGGCCGCTCCGGCGCCTTCCCGGTCCAGCTCCACCTCACCGAGAAGGAGAAGGAGCTGTACCACACGGACGAGCGGATGGCCCTGTGACGAGCGACCAGCGCTCCGAGCCGACCTGGGCCGCGACCGTGCTCGGCGCCGCGGTGCTGTGGCTGCTGGCCTCCGGCCTGATCGCCGCCCGGGCCGCCGCCCTGCTCACCGGGCACTCCTGCCGCCCGGTCGGCGGCGCCGGCCTCGCCGCCGTCACCTGGCCGCTGCGCGGGCCGGCCGCGGCCTTCGCCCCGGCACCGCCGGGCTGGCTGTGGTGGCCGCTGCTGGTGCTGATCTGGGCCGGCCCGGTCGCGGGCGGGACGTGGCTGTGGATGCGCCGCGGCACCGACCGCGGCGCGGACGGCGCCCGCTGGGGCGGCCGGGCGACCGAACGCCGTCTCCGGGTACCGGAGGAACCCGACCGGCGTCGCAACCGCATGGCCTTCGGCCGCAGCAAGGCCCGCCGGAACTGGATCCTCGCCGCCAAGGAGAACATCTCCGCGACCGTGTTCGGCCTGCCCGGCAGCAGCAAGACCACCGGACTGGTGCTGCCGATCGCCGCCGAGTGGTACGGCCCCTGCGTGATGACCACCGTCAAGGCGGCCGACCTCGACGTGGTGTACGCGCGGCGGGCGGCCCTGGGACCGGTGTACGTCGTCGCCCCGGCCGGCCTGCCCGACCGCCCGACCGCCCGCTGGTCGCCGGTCGACTACTGCGCGGACGCCAAGGCCGCCGACCGGATGGCCACCTGGCTGGCCGACGCCGCCTCCACCGCGGGCGATCCGCGGTCCGGCCCCTGGGTCGACCAGGCCAAGGCCGTCGTCAAGGGCGTGCTGCTGGCCGCCAACCTCGCCGGCGGGGACATCACCACGTTCAGACGCTGGCTCGCGCTCGCCGAGGACGCCGTGGACGAGGTCCGCGAGGTCCTGGTCGACGGCGGCCACCCCGATGTCGCGGACGACTACGCCGCCGCGTTCGCCCTGCACCCCGACGGCGTCGGGAGCATCAAGTTCACCCTCGGCGTGATCACCAAGGTCTACGCGGACGAGGAGGTCCGGGCCACCGCCGCGGCCAGCGACTTCACTGCCGAGGAGGTCCTCGACCGGTGCGGCACCGTCTGCCTGATCGCCAGCGAGGCCGACGGCGAACGCTTCGCGCCGCTGCTGACCGCGATCACCGCGAGCATCGTGCACGCCGCCCAGGCCCGCTACCAGCGCACCGGCCGCCCCCTCGACCCCGCGCTCGGCCTCGTCATCGACGAGGCCGGCAACTGCTTCCGCTACAAGGCCCTGCCGAGGCTGCTGACCGTCGGACGCGGCATCGGCATCGTCGCCCTGACCGTGTGGCACGACCTCAGCCAGCTGATCGGCGTGCTCGGCCGCGAGGCCGCCAACACCGTCATGAACGCGAGCGGCCTGCGCATGCTGCTGCCCGGCAACGCGGACCCGGAGACGCTGCGGGCCTTCACCAACCTCCTCGGCCGGGCCCTGGTGACGAGGAGGTCGACCAGCAGGGGAGGCGGCGGCGCGTCCACCTCCGAGCAACTGGTCGAGACCGACCTCGCGCCCACCCACGTGCTGCGGGAACTGCCCGACTTCACCGCGATCGCCGTCTACGGCAACCAGCGCCCGGTCCAGGTGAAGCTGCGTCGGACGTACGCCGACCCGGACCTGATCGGGCTCCTGGCCGGGAAACCCGAGCCGACGGCCGCGGCGGGCCCCGCGCCGGTGGTGGTCCCGCCGCGGCCGCAGCATTCACCCACGACACCCCCGGTCCCGCTGACCAAGTCCTGAGGAGAGCACCCCGTGTCCGAGACCCGCACCGAGCCGACCGACGGCCTGTACCCGGCCGATCCGTGGACGGACGTCCCCGAGCCCGACCCCGCGCCCGTGCCGCGGATCGTCCTGCGCGACATGGAGCCGCAGGAGCGGCGTTCCCGGCTGGAGGAGCTCGGGCACTGGCTGCGCTGGCTGGTGGAGGTCAACCCGGAGGCTCGCGCCTCGGTGCCCGCCTGCTGGCACCGGCACGAGGACGTCATCGAGGTCCTCCTCGCGCTGCAGATCGGATGGGTCCGCTCCTACACCTGCCCCAGCGCTGGCCGCGATACCGCCGAGGCGGACTGGCTGATCACGGCGAACAACCTCCTCCCGACCACCCGCCGGGCGAAGTGCGCCAACGGGCACGCCGACCCGGTCGCCCGGCCCTGGGGCGGGCCGGACGAGGAGACCCTGCGGCAGTGGCTGGAGGAGCCCGGCGGCCTCGGCACCCGCGAGCGCGAGCACCCCAGCCCGGTCCTGGCGGCGGAGCTGAGCACCGACGAGCCGCCGCTGTAGTGCGCCGAATCCGACGCACCGTAGTGCGCCGGATCCGACGACACCCCGCCCACCCGCCGAGGTCCGGTGGAAGCCGGCCGACCCCGAGGAGGACCTGATGCCACCCGAGCCCGCCGAACCCGACACAGATGCACGGGAGCGGCTCACGCCGCAGGACGCCGCGGCCGACGGCCCCGCCCCACCACCGTCCACGACCCGCGGGACCGTCCGGGGGCCCGCCTCCGCGCAACGGGGCGCCGCACTTCGACAGCCGCCCGCGGAGCCGCTCTACAGCGTCCTCGGCGACCCGGCGTACGAGGTCGTCGAGTCCCGACGGGTCGGCGAGAGCACCTACGTGCGCGCCTACCGGCGCGGAACCGAGGAGGAGTCGCTCTGGGTCCACCGCGGCGAGGAGTCCGAGGAGCTCATGACCAGCGGCGGGGCGTTCCGACCCCATGACGCCTACCGCGCGATGACCGGACCGAACGCCCCGACCTCGCTCTACGAACAGCTCGTCAAGGAAGGCGACCTCTGGGACGTCCAGGTCCGCGACAACGAGCGGTGGGAACGCGAACGCGAGCGGGCCGAGGCCGAGGCGGCCCTGCACAGCCTGAACGCGGGGCCCGACGACGACGGCATGGCCCAGGCCCAGGCCGAGGACGACGGGGCCACTGCCGCGAAGCCCCGTTCCTCCGACGACGGGTGGCTGTCCGACGCGCTGGCGCTCACCGCCGACATGCCGCAGGAACAGGCCGCACTCCTGCGGGAGCGCCTCGGTGTGCTGACCGCGGCCCCGCCGGACGTCCGGCACGAGCCCGCCCCGGACGACGCGGCGCACGCCGGGCTCCCGCCCGAGCAGGCCCTCGCCGAACTCACCTCCGCCATCGAGACCGTACGGGCCCGCGCGGAATGGTGGCTGGCGCTGCCCCAGTGGGCACAGGTCCAGTCGGTCCAGGCGGCAGCCGTCGGGGCCTGGGCCGCCGTCAAGGAGGCCGTCGGGCAGCAGACCGTGCTCGCCGACGGCGAGTACCTGGCCACCCGGCTCCTGCGGGGGATCTGCGCCGCGGCCTGCCGGTCGGTCGCCCGCCTCGCGGCCGACCTCGCCCACGACCTCACCACCCGCGGCTACGGCGGCACGCCCGCCTGGACCGCGCTGCGCGCCCTGTCCCGGCGGGCCGGAACGCTGGCCGCACGGGTCCTCGGGCGTCCCGTCGACCGTGCCACCGCCCGGCGCCTGGCCGCGCTCGACGCCGAGGTCGCGGCGGTGGCCGAGGCGGAGCGGGCCGACCGGCGCGCGGTGCTGGCCGACGGGGCCGACCGGGTCGCCGTGGCCTTCGCGGCCTGGGCCGGCACACCGATGGGCCGTCGGCTGGCGCGCTCCGCCCACCCGCGCGTCGCCGCGCTCCGCAGGGCCTGGCAGGGGATCCCACGCCCCGGCGTCGAACCGGCGTCGGTGGCGCGCGCCTACGCCCGGCTGGCGCGGGCGGCCCGCGCCCTGGCCGACGCCGCCCGCGCCGCGCGCCGGTTCCGCAGCGCCGACGTGGCGGTGCTGGACGCCGTCACGCGGGCCGCGGACGAGCACACCCGCCGGGTCGCGCCCGCCGCCGGCCTCACGCCGCCCCCGCCCGCCGTCCGGCACGCCCCGTACGCGACCGGGCAGGGCGCGAGCGGCGGCTCCATGCTGGTCGCGGACGCGCTCAGCGCGTGGACGGCGACCGAGATGGGCGGCCACCTGCACGGCTCCCGGCACCCCCGGGTGGCCGCGTTGAGGGCGTCCTGGAGGAGCCTTCCCCCGGTCGATCTCCCTGGCGGCCCCGCCGTGGCAGCCCGGGCCTTCCACCACGTCGCGGAGAGGGCGAGGGCTCTCGCCGAGGCCGCTCGCGCCTGCGACCGCTTCCGGCCCGGCGACCTCGCTTCCCTGGACGCCCTCGCCCTGGCCGCCGCCGTCCACGCGGGCCGACTGGCCGCCACCGCCGGCATCACGCTGCCCTCCGGGGCCGGCACACCGGCGACGCCGGCGCACCGGGCGGCGGTGCTGCGGCTCGCCGAACCCTTGCAGCAGGGCACGTCGCCCTCGGCGAGGCCGAGCGCTCCTTCCTGGAGCTGATCCGGCTCGTCCACCAGCACCGCGGCCCGGAGCGTACCGCCCTGCTGGAGCAGGCTGGCCCGCCACGGCGACAGTCCCGAGGAGCCCATACCAGTGGTGATCGAGACCCCGCGCGGCCTGCTGGTCGCCGCCCTGCGGGCCACCGGGCGCAACGTCTGCGCGATCAACCCGCTGGCCGCCGCGCGCTACCGCGACCGCAGCAGCGTCGCCCGGGCCAAGTCGGACGCCGCCGACGCCCACGTCCTGGCCAACATCCTCCGCACCGACATGGCCACCCACCGGCCACTGCCCACCAACAGCGAACTCGTCCAGGCCGTCGCGGTCCTGGCCCGTGCCCACCAGGACGCGGTCTGGGACAAGACCCAGATGGTCAACAGACTCCGCTCCCACCTGCGCGAGTACTACCCGGCCGCCCTCCAGGCGTTCCACGGCGCCGGCGCGCTGGCCTCGACTCCAGGCACGCCCGAACGGACGCCGCCACCCCCGAGTTGACCGCCAGCGACATGAGATGTCTTGGTGGTGCGACCGCCTCGGGACCGTCCGAGGGCCTCGCCGGCCGCCCGGGCGGTCGGCGAGCCGGGGCTCGGCCCGTGGGCGATGCTCGGCAAGACCTTCAAGGGGCTGACCGACCGGATGCTCGCCCGGGAGACCGGTCGGGACGCCCGGACGGTGCTGGTCCGGCCGGAACTGGTCGTCGGGGTCGCCTTCGACGGGCTCCGGCGCAGCCCCCGCTACCCCGCCGGGCCGGCCCTGCGGTTCGCCCGGGTGGTGCGCCACCGGCCGGACAAGAGCGCCGCCGAGGCCGACACGGTGGCCTCCGTACGGGAGTTGGCCACCGCCGAAGGCTTGTGAGGCCGTCCGCGCGACCGGGTCCGCCGACCCCTCCGGCGACGTACCGCGGGTTGAAACGCATTGTGCCGCCATGGGGGTTCACACACAGGGGCCGAATCAGCCGTTCTCGGTCCGGCCACCGTACCCGTCCGTAAACGGACCGGCGACGGCTAGTTTGACCGTGACAACGAGAGGCGGCCGCCGGGCAGCCGGCGCCGCCCTGGCGAAAGGTGCCCGACATGCAGGTGAGCGTCGACCGGGACCGTTGCTGCAGCTCCGGCATGTGCGTGACGAACGCCCCCGCGGTCTTCGACCAGGACGACCGGGACAGTCTCGTGAGACTCCGTCAGACCGTCCTGCTGCCCGAGCAGTTCGACGACGTCAGGATCGCCTCCGAACTCTGCCCGGGCCGGGCGATCACCGTCACCGGGGACGAGCCCGCGCGGACCGGGGCCTGACGGACCCCGCCGCCGGCCCCGCAGGCCGCCGGGAACCTTCCCGGGCCCCGAACCCCACGAGAACACCCGCGACGTGAGGAGACCCCCGCCTTGACCACCGCACCCACCACCCCCGTCCTCCCACTGCCGGCCCGGCACTCCGGCGGCTGCCCGTTCGGCCCGCCGCCCGCGTACTCCGAGGCCGCCGCCACCGGGCCGGTGACCAGGGCCGAGCTGCCCGACGGCGACCTCTGCTGGCTGGTCACCGGCATCGCCGAGGTCCGCACCGTGCTGTCCGACCGCCGGTTCAGTGCCGACATACGCCACCCGGCCTTCCCGCTGCTGGTCGCCGGCGCTCGCGAGCTGATCACCGACAATCCGGACTTCCTGCGGCTCGACGACCCCGAGCACGCCCGCCAGCGCCGCATGCTCACCGGGGAATTCCTGGTCAAGCGGGTGGAGGCGCTGCGCCCGGAGATCCAGCGGATCGTGGACGAGGCACTGGACCGGATGACCGCGGGCCGGACCACGGCCGACCTGGTCACCGACTTCGCGCTGCCGGTGCCCTCGCTGGTGATCTGCCTGCTGCTCGGCGTGCCGTACGAGGACCACGACCGCTTCCAGCGCCTGAGCCGCACGATGCTCAACCAGGAGAGCACCGTGGAGCAGCTCCGGGAGGCCCAGGAGGAGGTCCTGGACTACCTGCGCGACCTGACGGCCCGCAAGCGCGCACAGCCGGAGGACGACGTCCTCAGCCGACTCGCGGCGCGGGACGACCTGACCCCGGACGACGCGGCCGCCATGGGCGTGCTGCTGCTGGTCGCCGGGCACGAGACGACCGCGAACATGATCGCGCTGTCGACCGCGCTGCTGCTGGAGCACCCCGAGCAGATCCCCGGCCTGGCCGACCCGGCCACCCTGCCGGGCGCGGTGGAGGAGCTGTTGCGGCTGCTGACCATCGTGCACACCGGCCTGCCCCGGGTGGCGCTGGAGGACGTGGAGCTGGGCGGCGTCACCGTCCGGGCCGGGGAGGGCGTGATCGCGATGCTCTCCACCGCCAACCGGGACGAGGCGGTGTTCGGCGGCGCCGGCCATCGGGCGACGGACGAGCTGGACCTGTACCGGGACGCCCGGCGGCACCTGGCGTTCGGCTTCGGCGTGCACCAGTGCCTGGGCCAGCCGCTGGCCCGCGCCGAACTCCAGATCGCCCTGGAGACGCTGTTCCGCCGGCTGCCGGGGCTGCGGCCGGCCGGCGAGCGCGAGTTCCGTACCGAGTCGTTCATCTACGGGATGCGGTCACTGCCGGTGACCTGGTGAGCGGGGCCCAATGGAGGACTCTCACCGGAGTACCGGGCGGAGCTGTCCGGGCGATCATGTGCGGAGCCGGATGACGAGAGCGGCTGCGGTGACGGTGCCGAGGCAGACGTATCCGCGCTTGTGGTATCGGTTTGCGACCGCTCGGGTGTGCTTGGGCTTGTTGACGGTCCGTTCGACGGTGTTGCGCTTCTTGTACCGCTTCTCGTCGAAGGCCGGTGGGCACCCGCCGCGTGAGCCTTTGCGCAGGCGGGCGGCCTGACTGTCCGCCTTCTCCGGGATCGTGTGCCGGATGCCGCGCCTGCGCAGGTAGGCGCGGCGCGGGCCGTTGCTGCAGGCCCAATAGGTGTTGAGGGCTGGGAGTTGGATCAGCTCTGGCAGGGGCCGAGCGAGACGTCTTGCTGTATGCCGCGCTTCGAGCGCTTCGACAAGAGTGATGCGTGCGCGGCCCCTGCCGCTTGGGACGCGGCTGCCGTAGCGTGCCGTGGTTCGAGCCGTTCCCAGGGCCATCAGCAAGGGAGGCAAGATCACTCCTCGTACCACTGCTCTGCCCCGAGCCGGGCCTCGCTGATGGCGGCGTCACCGACACGGGCGGCACGCACCCACACGCCGAGGCCGTAGATCTCCGTGTCCCCGCTGACGGGAAACCGCAGGCCGAGGTCGTTGTCCGTGAGGTACCGGCCGATGTCGGCTTCGACGGCGGTGACCGGCCGGCCGACGAGCGGGATGCCGTCGAGGAGGACCTGGGGGCCGGATCGCCCAAGGGCGGTGACCGCGGCAAGGAGCGGGCCGCGGCCTTGCTCCCACCCCCGGTAGTGCGCGCGGACGCCGGCGGCCTCGAACCGCTCCTCGGTCAGCCGCTCCTCCGCAGGGTCGCCCTGGGCCGCCCAGGGGGTGCCTGCGGGGAAGGGATGGTAGGTGCGGTGCGAGGATGCCGTCTCCCCGCCCAGGGCAGCCGACACCTGCTCCGGCGTCATCTCGAACCGAAGCGGCCCCACCCGCTCCAGCGGCACACACACCCACTGCGGCCGGTCCCGCTCGGGCCGTACCGTCCATGGCCCCGGTTCGGGGTCGGGGCGCCGGGAGTTGCTGCGCCAACTGGCCACGTTCACGTCGCCGTACGGGTCCTCGGCCAGGCCGGGCACGGTCACCAGCAGGTCGGTGATCATGGCATCCTGCCGCTGCTGGAAGCCCTCGGCATCCGGCAGCCACTGCTGGACCGCGCCCACCGAGACACCCCACGCCGGCACGTCCTGCTCCCCTTCGGCGTTCGGCACTTGCGTCACCCCGCGCCGCAGCGCCAGGTGGCTGATGTCCGCGCGCACCTCGGAAGGCGCCCGGCCGACCAGCACCACGCCCTCCAACAGCACCAGCGGCCCGCGATTCGCATTGATCCCCACGGCCACCAGTTGCTCCCGCGGTCCGAAGATCGCGCTCACTCCGTGCCGGCGGTACCGGTTCCACGACCGCAGACCGCCGCTGAGGACGCCGTCCGGAGCGTCCTCGCCCAGCGCCACGTTCACCTGTTCAGGAGACATCCCGAATCGCAGCGGCCCCACCCCCACCAGCGGCTCCAGCAACCAGCTCTCCCTGCCTCCGACTCCGGCGCCCATCCCAACCCCCATGCTGCGTACGGTCACCGGCACAATCGGCCTGCAAGGAACATCAACTTGGAAGACATCTTATTTGGAGAGTCGGCGGTAGCAGATGACGGCTGCGGCGATGCCGGCGAAGGCCGCGAAGTGGTCGACCTTGACCTCGTAGCGGCGGTGGAGTCGGCGGAATCCGTTCAGCCGGGCCACGGTGCGCTCGATCCCACTGGCTCCACCAGTTCAAGCGCCTCCGCATCCGCTACGAGCGACGCGCCGACCTCCACCAAGGACTACTCGACCTCGCCTGCAGCATCATCTGCCTCCGGTGCCCTCAAAGGTCATTACGAAACGATCAGCAAGTGCTGTGACCGGGACGGTCCACCGTGATCGGAAGGCGGCGAACGGGACGAGCGCACGCGCAACGGCTGGTATTACTGGGACATGCAGGAAGAGACGGCACGCTCCGCGATCGACACGTTCATCTCCGCGTTCAACGCCTCGGACGACAGCTATGTGACTGCCCTGCTCTCCCAGGCCCTGACCTCGGACGTGGTCTTCTGGGGGCCGTTGGGCCGCAGCGAAGGAATCGCGGCGGTCGAGCAGTTCGTGCTGGACATCCGGCGCCACCCGGCGGGGACCGGCACGATGGCGCGCTGCTCGGCGGTGGACATGCCTGACGAGTGGGCCCGGTACCAGTGGGTCTTCACCACGCCGGACGGAGGCCCCCGCCTTGCGGGAACGGACGTCGTCCATCTGCGGCGGAGCCTCATCGACCAGGTCATCGTCTTTGCGGGGGAGATCGAGCCGTCCCCCTCCTGAGTCGCCCTTCTGTCGCTGTCCTTCTCGTGCACTTGTCCCTTGCCGGCCTGGGCCACCGACGCGTTCTACCGCGAGAGCGCGGCCAAGGCACGCCTGCCGCCCAAGGGATGCCTGCGGTGGGGTGGGCGGCGGCCGAAGCCACCGCGAGACGGTCAGGCGGCGGGCTGCCGGCCCTGGTTGTCGAGGTGGCAGCGGGCGGTCAGGCGTCAGGGTCGACTTCGGGGTGCGTGAACCGCACGGGCTTGCCCAGCGACCGGGCGTAGGCGATTTCGGCTCGGGTGCTGTCTCCGATGTAGTCGCCGACTACGAGCACCTCATCAGCGAGCCGGATCTTCGCCCGGTGCAGATCGTCGAGTCGAACCTTCAGCGCCTCGGCCTCGACAGGATCGGACCAGAGTTCGTGCGGCGACTTCATGTCACAGGCCGGTTTGACGACAATCCTGCCGGCTTTGGTTTCCCGCAGATCGGCCTCGTTCATCTCGGTCATGAAGCGGGTGGAGCCGCAGATCACGACGATACGCGGGAGGCTCAACAGCTTCTTCGCGTCGGCGAGCCTCTCCGCGGGGGTGAGCAGTTGCGGGTGTGACACTGGTTCCTCCTGGTGGCGTGGTCCAAGGGGTGCCTGCGGAGACGAGAACGAGGGTATCCAAGATCGTTTTGTGACGACCGACGTGGACACCCTCGCGACAGCACTCTGTGCGGCGACCGACGACATGCCGAAGGAGCATCCCGACCTGGCGCTGTGCCGCCCGGCCACCACCTCGGCACCGTCCCTGGCAACCGAGCCCGGTCACTGATTGTCCGGCATGCTCTGGTCCCCATCACCTTTCGGATCCAGGTGAGCCATCAGGCCCAGGAATATCCCTCCAATTCCTCCCGACTGAGCCGGGGACGCAGCAAGGCGCCTCGTGGCGCACATCAGGCGCTCGACGGTGTTGCGCTCTGTGCAGAACTCGACGTCGTGGCTGACAGGCCGGCCGCCCTGGCGGCCCTTCTTCTTCCGGTTGGCGCTCTGGTCCCTCTTCTCCGGGATGACCGCCTTGATACGGCGTTTGCGCAGGCATCTCCCGCCACTGCCCGCCCGTCCGTCCGTCCGTCCGTCCGCCCGTCCGGAATCGCCGAATCACGCCCTCGAACTGCTGCCGCAGCCGCTCCGGGTACGGACCGCACTCGCCGATCGGCACGTACGGCTCGATCAACACCCGCTCCGCATCCGTCAATTGCGCTCGCGTCGCGCACCACGGTCTACCGGATGACCCGCCGCGAAGGTGAATCGTGCACATTGATCATGCCCGAATACGTGCCCGAGGGCCCGGCCCGCACAGAGCAAGAACTGGTCGCCCGAGCGACACGATGGGACGGCTGTGGCCGTGCGCCTGGCGCATGCTCCCGCGCGCTCCTTCCGCGAGCCGGACCGCACGCCGATCATGGACATGCTAACCGGAACGATCACCTACGCACGACGGCGTCGGTCCGCTTGTCCACGCCCCGCCCGCCGCCGTCGCCGTGTACGCCGGGAGTTCGCACCGGACACCGACGAAGCCCCATGAAAGGACCGCGATGGCCATACCCCTGCGCACGCGCCTGACCCGCATCGCCACGCTCGGCACCGCACTCCTCGCCGCCGTGGCGGCCGTCCCGCTCGTGGCGCCCCCCGCCGTGGCCGCCGCCGCGAACCCGATCTGTCTGAGCGGCCAGCTCCTCTTCGACTACCAGTCGGCCGAGGAGGGCCCGTCCAAGCCCACCCGGACCAGGCCCGTCCGCAACGCCAACATCCAGCTGTGGGGCCGCGAGAAGCCCACCGACCCCGCGCGCCGGCTCAACGTCAACGTGACCTACGACTACACCTCGTACCTCGACGGCTCCTACAACCTCTGCTACACCCCCACCACCACGACGACCATGAGCAGCATGTGGGTGCGGTTCGACGCCGAGAGCTCCCGGCTGTGGAGGACCGCGGACGCCAACGGCACCACGTACACCCTGGACTCGCCGGTCCGGGAGAACGTCTCCGCGAGCACCTCCCTCGGTGTCCTGAAGCCCTCGGCCCAGACCTCGCGGGCCTGGCACGCCTTCGACACCCTCAACCTGCTGTGGTGGAACCGCATCAACCCGGTCAGCCTGTGCTGGAGCACGCACGAGCCGAACAACTCGGCCTGCACCGAGCTCACCGTCAAGTGGTACCCCGGTTCGACCGACGGGCCGCTGTACCTCGACAAGACGGTCTACCTCCCCGACGCCGACCCCGACGCCGAGCACGTCGTCCTGCACGAGGGCGGCCACTTCCTGATGGAGCGTCTCTACAACGGCGCCATGCCGCCCAACAGCATCTGCAGCAACCCGAACTTCGCCTGGGCGGCCAGCTCCCGCCCCTGCGCGTGGGTCGAGGGCTTCGCCAGCGCCACCGCCGCCTACCTGCTCGGCGACAACCGGTACGTCTGGGCGGACGGGAGCAGCAGCGCCTACGTCTACGGTGGCGGCTGGGACACCGGGGACCAGGTGTCCGGAAACGTGACCGGCTCGCTGCTCGACCTCTGGCGGCAGGTCGACGGCGGCTGGGCGGGCACCATCAAGGCGTTGACCGGGAACAGCCCGGCCAGCTTCGCCGAGTACTACAGGAACGTCCGGCCCGCCGCCAACCCGCCGCTCGCCACCACGGGCACGGCACTCGACCAACCGGCCCGACACACCATTCACTACGCCGTGACGGTCGTCGGCGACGGCAAGTACCACGGCCTCACCAACGGCAACAACCTCGCGCTGAGGCGGGTGGACCCGTGCTGGGTGGGCTCCAGCTCCCGGACCGACATGACCGCCTACGACACGTCCGTCCCCGAGCAGCGCTGGAAGCTGGACGCCAACGCGGACGGCACGGTGCGGATCTCCGACGGCTGTCCCACCCCGCGGGCCCTCACGTCCTTCGGGCAGTACAACGAGGTCGCCGCCCAGACGTTCGACCCCGCGGACCCGAAGCAGAAGTGGACGGTCACCCAGAACGACAGCGGCACCCTGACCTTCACCTGTCAGGCGACCGGCCTCGCCCTCAGCACCACGAGCACCAATGCGACCGTCCAGCAGGCGAGGAGCACGAACAAGACCCAGCGCTGGGCCGTCCTTCCGTAGACAGGCACGGCGGACCGAAAGCCGCCACCCATCGCCCGGGGCGGGGAGCCGACGGGGCCGACTTCCCGCCCCGGGCGATGGCACTTCTTCAGTGGCTCCGTCGGTCCGGCTCTCCGCACAGCCGCTGACGGCCGGCAGTGCTTCGTGAGAGCGGTCAGCGCCTTGGGGTGGGGCCTCGCGAGGACGTGAAGGAGGAGCAGCGTGGCCGACCAGCCCGGCGTGTTCGCCGTCCTCGAAGGCGCCGACGGGAGCGGCAGGAGCGCCATCACCGAACAGCCGGTTGCCGTGCTGCGCAGCGCGGGGCACCCCGCTCGCCGCCTCGATCACGCCCGGCCGACCGGAGACCGGGCGCACGCCGCCCCGGTGCGCGCCGTCAATCAGCTCATCCGCTCGCCGACTGCCACCGAGGCCGGCTGGGAGCACCTGAGCCTGGCAGCAGCAGCGCAGTACCACTCCATCGTCCACGCCCAGGTCGCCCCGGCCGTGGCCGCGGGCTGCCCGGACGCGGTGCTCGGCCGCGCGAGGTCCTGACCCGGGACGCGCGGAGTACGGCGAGTTCACCGAGCACATCGCCACCCGCCTGCGCCGCCTCGCCTCCCGGCACGGCCGGCCCGTCGTTCCCAACGGCACCCACCGGACCGCCGCGCAGGCGGCCACCGACCTGTGTGATCTGATCGAGCATCGCATCCGATCCGCCGTCCATGCCCCGGAGCCGTATGACCAGCAGCCCGAAGCCCACCGTCGACGCGGTGGTCCTCACCATGAACGATCGCCCCGAGGAGTTCCCGCGGGCGATGGCCTCGCTCCTCGCCCAGGAGGGGGTCGACCTGCGCGCGGTCATCGTCGGCAACGGCTGCGAACCGGACTACGTGCCTGACGGCGTCACCGTCGTCACCGTGCCGGAGAACCTCGGGATCCCCGAGGGCCGCAACGTCGGAGCCGACAGCCTCGCCGGGCCCGACGAGGCGGAGTTCCTCTTCTTCTTCGACAACGACGCCATCCTGCCCGAGCGCGATGTCCTGGCCCGGCTCGTCGAGCAGGCCCGCCGCCACCCCGAGGCCGCCTATGTCCAGCCGCGCATCGCCGACCCCGACACCGGCGTCACCGTGCGCCGCTGGGTGCCCCGGCTGCGGGCCGGCGATCCGAGCCGGCCCGGCACCGTCACCGCGATGGCCGAGGGCGTCGTGCTGATCCGCAGGGCGGACTTCGAGCGTGCCGGGCACTGGCCGGGCCGCTTCTTCCTGTACCACGAGGGCTTCGACCTCGCGATGAGGATCTGGGACCAGGGCCGCACCGGCTTCTACGCCCCGGAGATCATCGTCCACCACCCCGCCGGCGACCCCGCCCGCCACGCCCTCTACCTGCGCCTGGTCGCCCGCAACCGGGTCTGGGTCGCCTACCGTCGCCTGCCCGTACCGCTCGTCCCGGTCTACATCACGTCCTGGATCGTCATCACGGCGATCCGCATGCGGCGCGACCGCGCCGCGTCGCGCACCTGGTTCGCGGGCTGCGGGAGGGGCTGCGCGGCGGGCACGGCGAGCGCCGGCCGATCTCGTGGGCCACGGTGTGGCGCCTGACCCGGGCGGGGCGTCCCCCGGTCCTGTGACCCCGGCTCGCTCGTGTCCCAGCCCCGGATCCGTCGGTGATTCCGGTCTTCCGGTCCGGCCGTTGGCTTCGTTCACGTGAAGAGGTTCTGGCTCAACTTCCGTGATCGGTAACGCTGGGTTATTCGGTTAGAGATCGAAGACCGGGTCTTGCTGAAGCTCGGGCTCGGGTGCGAGGACGGCGCGGATGCGGCTGATGGTCTGCCGCCACTTCGGTCCGTCCACTGTCTCGTCCCAGAGGTCGGCGAGCTCGGACTCCTTGGCACCCACGCGGTCGAGCGCCTCGACAGCGAGCGACCGAAGATCGATGGCGAAGATCGGAAGGGCTTCGTCGGGGCCGTAACTTGTGCTGATTGGTTCACCGCCCGGGCACTGGGCGGCGACGAGAGCGGCGGCGGCAACGGCCTCAGCTCCCTCAGGACTTTCTAGGTAGTCCCGGGTCTGGATGGTGCGGATCAGCGTCGTCCGGACCAGGGTCTCGCGCTCGTCCTCGGCGGCTTCGTCCAGAGCGTAGGCGAAGTCTGCGGCCATGTCGTTCTCGAACGGGCCGATGTCCCAGGTTCCCATGATGATCTCCTCGCGCCACTGTGCGGCGATCATCGCAGCGGCCACCGACAAGGCCGTCATGAGGCCAGCAGGACCCGTTTCCGAAGGAGCGCGAAACCCGCGCGGCCGAACATCTGGCGCTTGAGCATCTTGATCCGGTTGACGTGGCCTTCGACGACGCCGGAGTTCCAGGGGAGGGTGAGTCCTGCGATGACGGCGTCCCGGTCGCGGTCGATGCCGGCGGCGAGAGTGTGGAGGCTGGGAAGGTCGTCCTGGCGGACCGCGTCGAGCCAAGCGGGGAGACGCTCGCCCTGGCGCTCGGTGAGCATGACGGCGAACGAGCGGACGTGCCGGGTCAGGGCGTCAAGCTCGGGGCAATGGGCCAGGACGCTCTTGAGTTGGATCTGCTCGGCCTCGGACAGCGCCGTGGGCCGCCGGAGAATCCAGCCGGCGACGGTGCGAGGCGATGGCGGCGGTGCGGTCACCGGCTGCGGCGAGGTGCGTTTCAGCCGGATGTAGGCCCGGACGCGTTGGTAGCTGCCCTTGTAGCCGAGCGGGATGATCTCCTCCCAGAGCTTCCAGGCGTTGGTGCAACCCTCGCTCCAGCGGTCGTCGAGGTAGGGCTTGTAGTCGTCGAGGACAGACGGCCGGTTCTGCCACTGGCCTTGGAAGAGATCCTCCGGGGTCGCGGCGTCGGCCAGAGCCTTGACCGTGCGGTAGGTCATGCCGAGCTGCCGTTGGACGGCACGCCGGCTGTGGCCCGCAGCCAGCAGGGCGTGCACCGCGGCGTGCCGGGCCCGGGTGCGGTCGGCGAACCGGAAACCCGTCGGCCAGGGCTGGTCCGCGTTCTCCTCCTGGAGTACGGGTTCGATGGTAACGGCCGGACTTGGAGCTGGAGTTACCGCGCGGAGGCACTGCCGGTGGCGGGCGACGGCCCGCTCGGCCGCCTCGCTGAGGTTGTGCCACAGGTGCCAGCGGTCCGCGACCTGGACGGCCTGCGGCGCTCCGGCGGTGGCGCCCTCGGCGAAGAACGGCGCGCGGTCACGGCAGACCACCTCGACGCCCGGCCGCTGGGCCAGCCAGGCCGCCAAGCTCGATGCCTCCCGGTCGGGCAGCAGGTCCACGGGCCGGCGGGTCTCGGCGTCGACCAGCACCGTCCCGTAGGCGCGGCCCTTGCGCGTCGCGTACTCGTCGACGCCCACCACCCGCGGGCTCGGCGGTTCCGGATCGGGGAGTTCCTCAACCATCCGCAGCACCGTGCTCCGGCTCACCGACACCCCGAACACCCCGGCCAGCCGGGCACCGGCCCGTCCGGCCATCGCCAGACCGACCGAGGCGAGTGCCGCCCGCAGCCGTTCGGTCCACCGGCCGTGGCGCCGGGTCAACCCCGCGATCTGCTCGACGAATGTCCGCCTCCCGCACAACGAGCTGACGCACACGAAGCGCCGCACCCGCAGGCTCAGCCGCACCCGTCTCCCCCCGACCGGCCCGTCGACGGGAAATCGCAGGTAACAGCTGTGCACCCGGGTCGACCAGCCCCCGCACCCCGGGCAGCTGTAACCCGCCGCCGAAGACTGGACCCTCACGTTCACCGACTCGACGTCCATGTCGACCGACAGCACCGCGACACCCGCGACCGACGGAAACAGCAGCCCCTCCAAGCGGGGCACCAGATCGTCCACGGTCCAGCACTGTCGGCCATCCCGGCCCGGCCGCTGGCGATTTTCAGGCAACCTCCCGCCGCCGACCGCACCGCCACTCGTCACTCACCGTGCACAGAGCACGGAAGTTGAGCCAGAACCGCACTTCGGACAGCACCCTCCTGGGTCCTGTTCGATTGTCAGGCATGTCGCAGGTTGCTCAGGTTCGAGGGCGGAGCGCGGCGGCGATCTCCCGGTTCTTCTCCCCGCCCTCGAAGCGTTCCACGGCCTGAAGCCGGATCCGCTCCCGCGCGGCCCTCTCAGCGTCGGTCAACCCGCCGCCCTGCGCGTATCTCACAGCCCAGGGCTGCCGGACCCGCCCAGCAGCTGTCAGGCAAACGGCCCCGACATCACGCTTTCAGGTTCAGTAACCCCGTCGTGGACCTCGCGGAAGATGGAGGTTAGCCGTTGTGAGTGACCTGCGGCGTATTCAAGTGGCGGGTAGCGCCGCCGTGCCTCAGCCTGGATTGCACAGGACCCCCCTATACCGCAGTGCCTGCAGCGCAACTACAAGCTAGGGCCGATGGGAGCTAGCGTGAGCAATCAGTCGGATGACGCGTTCGCCATCGATATTCGGCAGGATCTAGAGCGCATCGATCGGGTGATGACACAGATCGTCAACGATCCCGCGACTATCGACGAGTTCATCAGAGATCCCAATGGAGTGCTGGCCCGATTGGGCCTCCACCCGCCAGCGTCGCGTGCGATTCACGACCGCGTCAACAAAATCTTCTACGCCGTGCTCACAAATACAGAGCTGATCAACTTCATTGTTCGTCACTTCGAATCATTTACCAGTCCTGCAGCGGGCGATCAGAGCAGGATTAGCGAGGAGGCTCTCGCTCGAGGTGAGCTGCAAAGCAGCATCCAGTTCGACCTTGACGCTGCGGACCATGTATTCCGACAGCCCGATGCCCTTCGCGAGGTGTATCGACTCACGCTTTACGATCTGAACGAGCGCGGTCTACTCCAGAACTCATATACGCCGGAGCAACTAGACAACTATATCGAGCAGCTCACCGAGGCCATCTTGGCGCGCCGGCCACTGCGGGAAATACCGAAGCTCGAGGAGTGGGACGAGCACTACGGTGTCGGTACTGGCTACGGGGTGGGCGAAATCGAAATAGGCCCAGTGGCAACGCTGATCTCCGTTGTGGAAGCCGGGGTCTCGGTAACCGCGGATCCCGTCGCCCTTTTGATCACGCCAACAGAGGACAGGGCAACGATGCTCATCAAGGCTCACCAAGGAGACACCGCCTCGATCAGGAAGCTCGCCACTCTGTCCGCACTCTCGCGACTAACAAGCCAAATGCTGGTATACGCCCACAACTTCAGCAGCCGGCGGCGGTAGGCCGATAGGGATGGACTCAATGGAAATGCCCAGCATGATCGTGCAGCCGAGGGTATTGACCATTCTCGGCACATATAAATGCACGGCAGCTTGCAAAAATTGCTGCTTTACCAGCAACCCATACATCACCAAACGCCTGACGCTAGCGGATATTCTCTCATTCATCGAGGAGGGTGCGCGTTATCAAGATTGCCAGTTGGTGGCATTTTCTGGAGGGGAGTGCTTCCTCCTGCGAGATGATCTTGTAACTGCAGTTGCACATGCGACGAATCTTGGGCTAGCGACTCGCTGCGTCACCAACGGCTATTGGGCCAAGCGGATGGAGCACGGCCGCAGGCGCTTGCAAGCACTGAAAGCGGCCGGGCTGCGGCAACTCAATATCAGCACCGGAGACCATCATCAAAAATTCGTAGCCGCCGAAACGGTAATCAACGCCGCGTGCCTCTCGGTCGAGCTTGACCTTGACGAGACGGTGATTGCGGTAGAGCTACAAGAGGGCCAGCAATTCACCGCCGACCACCTCGTCATGGATCCTCGAATCCGACAGCTACTAGAGCAACATGGCGACAGGTTCCAAATTATCGAGTCCCCGTGGATGCCGACAGACTACAGCCAGGTCATCAAACAGAGTCAACGACGAATGCTCAACCGCCAAACATTGCACCTGCGCACTGGCTGCACTTCCATCTTGAATACTGGAGTTCTCACACCCGACAAGAATTACGGATTCTGTTGCGGCCTCACGCGCGAGCAGATTCCAGAACTCAATGCACCTTGGGAGCAAGGATCGTTTGACGCTCTGGTATGCGATGGGTCCGCAGATTTCTTGAAAATTTGGCTGTACGTAGACGGACCGGAGCACATCTTGGCGTGGGCGGCGACCAAGGATGAACGCATTCAATGGGAAGATCGATACGCGCATCACTGCCACGCATGCTTGGCCCTCTTCAAAGACCCCCTGGTTCGGGGGGCAATTCAAGCTCACTATCGTGAACGCATCGACGACGTCCTGTTGCGCTTCGCATCTGAGCTGCGAACAAAGCAAGCCATCAGACACAATTTGTCCCCCTGATGGATCCATACCGCGCCAGACTTGACGCCATTTCACTTGGTGAGCCTGTGGTGGCATATGAGGGTCGCGGCGATGGGGTGAGGCGAGGAAGTGTCCCGGCTTGCGCTCGTAGCGGCGGTGGAGGCGTCGGCAGCCGGACAGCCAGGACACGGTCCGCTCCACGACCCAGCGGTACCGGCCCAGGCGTCGGGATGACTCGACGCCCTCACGGGCGAGACGGTGCCGGATGCCGCGGGAAGCGAGCCATCGCCGCAGGCAGTGGTAGTCGTAGCCTTGTCGCCATGCAGCTTGCCGGGCCGTCGACGTCGCGGGCCGCGACGGGAACGGGTGGGCGGAATGCCGCGAACCAGCGGGATGAGAGCCTGGCTGTCGTGAAGGTTGGCAGCGGAGATGCACCGACAGGGGCAGGCCTTGGCGGTCCACAATGAGGTGGATTTTCAGCGGGTCAGACCGCATCATCAACGAGCCCGAAGTCTTCCGGGAACTCTTCCAGGAACTCCCGCCGCGCGGGGTCGGACTCGGCTTCGGCCATCGTCCCGAGCAGGTCAATCAATTCGCTCCGCTGGTCGCTCGACAGCTGGCTGACCAGGTGGGCGACACCTCCAGGACCTTGACGGCATCGTCCGAATCCATCTGCTCGTCTTCACTGCCCTCGATGAACCACAGGACATCGACCAAGGCCTCGGCCAAGGCGTGGGTCAGAGACGAGGACACGGGCATGAAGGCGGTCTCCCCGCAGGTCACGGCAGCAGAGTCCGGCCATCCCACCACACACCACTGACGTCACACTCAGTCACCCCTCCACGGAAAGTGAGCCAGAACCCGTGAAGAAGCAGCGATTGGTCAGCGGAATGGGCAGCAGTTGGTGATCTTGGGCGCTGTGGTTGTTCACCAGGTATGACGTCGCCGTTGGCTAAGCTCGCGGCCATGTGGAGACAGTCGGTGCAGGAAGTCTTTCCTGATGCAGGGCTTCGGGAGCCGGTCACGGCGTCCGACATCGTCGAGGCCGAGAGGCGGCTCGGGCGAGCTCTGCCAACGGACCTCGAACAACTGCTGCTGGAGAGCAACGGGGTGCTCGGCCACGCTCACGTGGACACGGTCTGGACCATCGATCAGATCGTCGAGCAGAACCTCCGCTTCTGGTCCGATGAGACCTTCGCCCAGCTCTACATGCCCTTCGACGCCCTCATGTTCTTCGGCGACAACGGGGGCGGTGATCAGTTCGCCTTCGTGCAGAAGCCGCAGCGCCCGGACGTGTTCGTCTGGGAACACGAGAGCGACAGCCGTAGGTGGGTGGCCAACAACCTGCGTGACTACCTCGGGCGTTCGCTGCGCGTCGGCGGAGACGACTGGTACCGGCAGTAACCGAAGCGATCCCGATACTCATGAGCCGCCGGCTGGCCCGGCGGCGAGCGTGAACCGTCCCGGGGTGGGTCCGGGCCTTCACCCGTGATGGCCCGGACCCACGATCGAGGGCGTCATACAGCACGATCTGGTTCGCGGAACGGTTGAGGATCCGCAGCACGCGATGCCCACGTGGCGTCCCGGCTCCCCCCGGACACATACGCGCCGAATACAGAGGTGTCGAGATCCTTGAGGGACTCCAGTACCAGCGTGGCAATCGCAAAGCGAGGATCGCAGCGATCAGCGGCCTCGGGAACGGCGACGACCGTCATCCGGGCTGACACGCCGGCGAGGACGCCGTTGAGCGAGTCCTCGATCACAATGCATTCGTCGGGTGACGCGCCGAGGGCGGCGGCTGCGCGGAGATAGGCGCCCGGGTGGGGTTTGCCGTGTTCGTCGTCTTCGGCCGAAAACACGGCATCGAAAGATCGGTCAAGGCCGGTGCTCGCGAGCGCATGCCGAATCACCGACTCCGGCGAAGATGACACGACGGCCATCGCCCTCGATGCACGCGCGCACGCCGCGACGGCGTGTTCGGCGCCGGGTTTCAGCGCCACTGCCTCCAGCCCACGGCACACGGCGGCCACGATCTGCTGCTCGACGTCGTCGGGGTCGGCTTGAATGGTGGCCCGATCGAACCAGTAGGCCACCATGTCCCTTTGCCGCAGCCCGCGCGTCGCCGCCTGCATCTCCGTTGTGAGGTGCAGGCCAAGCGGACCGAACACTTCACGCTTTGCCGCGTCCCAGATCGGCTCGGAGTCGATCAGAAGGCCGTCCAGGTCGAATAGGACAATCGGTTGCATCGGTTGCTCTTTCGTTGGCGATCACGCGAGGACGAGACCGATTCGCTGCCCCGCCGTGCATGAGCAGATGGTGCTGTGGTCGATGACGATACTCATGAGCCGCCCGGCATGGACACGACCTTCGAACCCGGCAGCGGCTTCGCTCGCGCGACGCTCTACGTCATGTGGGTCTACAAGTACGCGCGTTACGACCCCCGGCGATCCGCACGGAGGCGAAGAACATCGCGGTGCAGTTCACGAACTACTTCTGCGCGCATCCCACGAGCTCGAACCCCCTCGTGCAGGCGCTGCTCGCCGAGCTGTGGAACGCGTGAGCCGTCCCGAACGCGTGAGCCCTCCTGGCTCGACCCTGTCGGAGATCTTGGTTGATCGGGCTCAAGTACCAAGGGTTCGCCAGGACTTCGGCCGGGGTACGCCGTTCTCGTCCAGGAAGGTCCGGAAGGCGGTCGGCGGTCCCGGTGACGGGGCTTCGCCACCGCCTGGCCGGCCGCTGGGCCGTTCGATGTGCACGGCGATGGCTGTGCGTACGTGCTGCGGGTGGGCTTTCGGCCGGCCTCGGTAGCGCCAGCGGCGCATGCCGTGTCCGTGGGCGAACTCGTCGATGATGCCCTCGCTACCGGAGCGGACCGCGTAGCGGGCCTTCCGATCGGGTGTCTGCTGCTCGGTGCGGACGCGGACCTTCAGGTCCCGGCCGGTCACCTCCCCCGGCCGGAAGCACCGCTACGGCCGGTAGGAGGGCGGGACACCGTCGTGGGGCAGGCGTTCGCGGCACCGGTGCACCGGACCACCCGGCCCGGCCTGCCGGCGCACGACGGTCTCCCGCTTCTCGGCCCGGCGCCGCCGGACGGCGGGCAGGCGTTCGGCCGCCTCGCGTCCGCGCTCGTCGACCGGCATCGCCGTACGCGCCCGCTGTTCGTCGCGCAGGGCGTCGACCCGCAGGCGAAGGCGGCCGGCCCGGTCGCGGTACTCGCGGGCGGTGCGGTGGTGGTGCCGGGCGTCCTGGTCCGCGATCCGGCGCAGGTGGTCGCGGTAGGCCTCGGCGCGGCCGCCGATCCGTGCCCACAGTTCGAGTGCGGCGTCGACGTCGGCGAGGTCGCCGATGTCGGCGAGCGCCTGGGCGCGGACGATCCGGTGGTGGTGCTCGGCCTGGAGCAGGGCCTCGAACTCCGCCTGACGGGTGCGCGGCAGCTCGACGAGGTCTTCGCGCTCCCCGTCCCGGAGCGCGGGACGGCCGGACGGGTGGGCGGCGGCGAGTTCGGCGGCCGGGCGGGCCCGGCGGCGGGCCAGGTCGGCGAGTGCGGCGTCGGCCGCGAGCAGTCGGCCGTGGCCGGTGACGCGGTCGACGAGTGCCCGGACCTGCTGGTCGATGCGGCCGCCGGCGAGCATCCGTGCCTCGGCGCGGGCGGCACGGTCCTCGGCGTCGGCCACGGCCCGGTCCAGGCGCGCGGCGTGGTCGAGGGCGCTGCGCAGGGCCGCGTCGAGTTCGGTGTCCGACCAGCCGCCGAACGGGCGTTCCCGCCAGGCGGGCACGCCGGCCTGGACAGGGCGCCGCCCGTCGGGACAGTCGGCCGACTGCCCGACACCAAGCCGTTCGGCGGCCCGGCCGCGGGCGGCGTCGGCCCTGGCCCGCAGGCCGTTGGGGGCGGTGCGGGCCAGTCGCCGTTCGGCGGCGGCGAGCGCGTCGTCGGCCCGGCCGGCCAGGGCGGTGTGCGCGTCCGCCCGGGTCTGCAGGGCGGCCGCGCGGGCGCGCTGGTCGT
The DNA here is from genome assembly GCF_042677365.1 of Kitasatospora sp. NPDC127116. Classification (NCBI taxonomy): domain Bacteria; kingdom Bacillati; phylum Actinomycetota; class Actinomycetes; order Kitasatosporales; family Streptomycetaceae; genus Kitasatospora; species Kitasatospora sp. NPDC127116. The sequence continues at coordinate 80,143 of NZ_JBHXTL010000001.1, read as the reverse complement.
CGGTGGCGGCCGTCCGGCGGGCGGCGTCGGCGCGGACCTGGTCGTCGTCGGCCCGTTGCCGGGCGCGGGCGGCCAGGCGCCGGGCCGCGTGGACGGCGGCCAGCGCGTCGGCGGCCTCGGCCGCTTCGACGCGGGCGGCCCGTCCGCGTGAGACGGCCCGCCGTCGTTGCTCCTCGTCGGCGACGGTCGGGGCCGGACGGTTGCGCCAGGCGGTGATCGCCTGCTGGGCGAGGTCGTGGTCAGCGGCCTGGACCGGCTCCTCGGGACGGTCGCCGAGCGCCCGCGTCTCGTGTCCGTGGTCCCACAGGTCGCGGTAGGCGGCGACGAGCGCCGCCGCCCTGTCCCAGAGCGCGCGGTGGGGGTGGGCCGGGGCGGGTGCGGGGCCGAGCACGTCGAGCCAGGTGGGGCCGGTGGCGGCGAGTTCGGCGGCGTGCTGCCGCTCGTCGGGCAGGAGCTGGGCGGCACGCCACAGGCCGCGCTGCTCGGTGCGCGCGGCGGCGGGGGCGTCACCGGTGGCCCGGGTGGCGCGGAAGCCTGCCAGGTCGCGCCAGGCAGCGGCGGCCGCGATCCGGTCGGCCCACGGTCGGGTCCGGTCGGCGTCGGCGGGTTCGGGCCCGTAGGCGGCCGCCCAGCCGGTGCCGGTGTGGGCGTTCGCGCGGGCGCGGGCGGCGAGGCGTTCCGCCCGGACGGTGGCGTGCGCGGCGAGGTCGTGGGCGAGGGTGACGCGCCGGTCGCCGGGGTCGGCGTGGGGCAGCACCAGGCCCATCGCCTCCAGCAGCGCGGCGCCGGGCAGGGCGCAGGGCGGGGCCCAGTAGGTCGGGGCGGTCGCGGGGCGGGGCGCGCCCTCGGGCAGGCGGAAGCGCTCACCGCGGTGTTCGACCAGGGTGTCGAGGCGGGCGACCACGATGGCGGCCAGGTCGCGCAGCGGCCGGCCCGTGCGGTGGTCGGTCTCGTTGCCCCGCTCGTCCGCCCAGGCGGCGCGCAGGAGCCGGTCGGTGTCGTGGCCGTCGTCGGCCAGGCGCGCGCAGCGGGCGCGCAGGGCGGGCCAGGCCTCGGCGGCGGCCAGGCGGGAGGCGGCGCGGCCGCCGAGCAGTGCGGCGATCGCCCGCTGCGCGGCCTCGGCGTTGAGTTCGTCGAGGACGTGGACGAGGCGGCTGGTGGAGGTCGCGAGGGACTGGGCCTGCTCCTCCTGGCGGCGGGCGGTGGCGCTCGCGGAGAGCCGGGTGCCGTCGCGCTCGACGACGGCGTGCCAGATCTCGCGGGCGGTGCGCGGGTGGCCGGGTTCGCCGCTGTCCCCGTCGGGGGGCTCCTGGGTGATCAGGTAGGCGTGGTTGCCGTAGCGGCCGCGGGTGAGGGCCGGGTAGACGCCGTTGCGGTTCCAGCCGGTGTCGAGCAGGGCGCGGCCGACGTCGACGGTGACGCCCTGGCAGCGTGCGGAGGTGATCGCGTAGCCGAGGTCGACGGCGTCGGCGACGTAGGCCGGGGGCAGGGTGACGGTGCGGCGGGTCCGCTGGTGGCGCACGGTCAGGGAGCGGTCGGCGCCGACGGCCTCGACCGTCCAGGTGTCGCCGTTGCGGACCCACTGGCGCCGGTCGGCGGTGGCGAGGCGGCGGTCGTTCACCCGGGTGACCACGATGTCGCCGGCGCCGGCGCGCCCGCGGGCGCCGAGGTCGGCCGTGCGCCGGTCGTCCACCAGGCCGCGGGCGATGCGGTCCTCGCGGGCGAGGCGGGACAGCTCGGCGACGGCGGCGCCGGTGGCGGCGATCATGACGGAGGTCAGGCCGTCCTCGACGTCCCGCCGCCAGTCCTCGAAGAGCCGGCGCATGACCGGGGCGGCCGGGCCGCAGTGGATGCGCCCGCGCAGGTCGTACGCGTCGAAGGCGGCGCCGGCGTCGCCGATGGACAGCCGGCGGGCCGCGTCGACCTCCCACTGGCGGACCGTGCCGCCCGGGTCGCGGAAGCGGCGGACCTCGGTGAGGCGGACGACGGCGTCGGGGACGGTCTCCTCGATGTCGGCGAGCGCGCCGCCCGCTCCGGGCGAGCCGAGCTGGCGCGGGTCGCCGATCGGCAGCAGCCGCCCGCCGGCCTGCCGGACCTGGCCGAGCAGCGCGGCGAGATCGGGGGTGGAGGCCTGGCCGGACTCGTCGACGATGACGATCGTGCCGGGCTGCAGCGTCCAGTGGCGCAGGCCCCGCCCGTAGCGCTCGGACATGGTCCGCCACCTGGCGATGTTCTCCGCCCGGATGCCCGCCTCGGCGGCGAGCAGGTCGGCCTGGACCTGGCCGCCGGCCAGCCCGATGACGGGGATCCGGTGGGCATCCGCGACCTCCCGCACCAGGCGCATGATCGTGGTCTTGCCGGTGCCGGCGGGGCCGACCACCCACGTGGCCCGGGTGTCCGCTCCGAAGACCCGGCGCACCGCCTCGCGCTGCTCGTCGGAGGGCGCGAAGCCCCGCCCGCTCTCGCCGGCCGCGAGCACCCGGTCGACCTGCTCGGCCGTCAGGCGGTGCACCGGCACGGGGGTCGTGGACGCCTCGGCAAGGCTCCGCTCGGCGGCCCGGATGCCGTGGGAGGTCCACACCCGGGAGCCGATCTCGGCGAACAGCGACGGACGGTCGTCGCAGCGGGCGTACCGGGCGGGCAGGGGGACCGCGTCGGGCGGGGTCAGCAGCTCGCACCGGACGGGGCTGAGGACGCCGTCGACGACCCGGATGAGGACCCGCTGGTAGTCGTCGCGCAGGTGGGCGCCGACCGCGGTGAGCCGGCGGCACGCCTCGGCCTCGACGTTGGCGCGCGTCCAGGTCGCGCGATGGCTCTCCAGCTCGGCGAGCACCGCGTCGATCGCCCTCGGGACGACCATCGGGTCGGGGCCCGGCGCGGGGTGGGCGGCGCAGCTACGGGCGGCGGCCCGCAGCAGCTTGTCCGGACGCCTGATGCCGTACGCCTTGGCGCGGCGGCGCCACTGCCGGCGCTCGCCGTCGACGGTGGTCGCGGTCTTCGCCGGACGGGACTCGAGGGTGGCGGCCTGGGCCAGCTTGTACTGCTCGGCGCGCTCGGGCGCGCGGCCCTCCCGGACCGTGAACTGCGCGATCATCCGGGCCAGGGCCCGCTCGGTGGCCTCGCGGCGCTGGGAGAACCCGCGCACCGCGCCCAGGGGCACCCCGAGGAACTCGCGCACCGGTCGCTTCGCGGGCCGGATGCTGTCCTGGCGCACCCCGGCGCGGATGCCGAACCCGGCGTGCATCTCGCGCTCCAGCTCCGCGGTGTACGCCTCCGAGAGGGCGACCGCGATCCGGTGCAGCTGGCGCGCGTCCAGGGCCAGCCAGCGACCGTCCTCCACCTGCACCTTGCTGCTGATCGCCAGGTGCCGGTGATACGCCGGATCGCCCGCCCGGCTGCTGCGGTGGACGAACACGCAGGCGATGAAACCCTCGGCGCGGACCTGCACCTGGGAGGCGGGCGTCGGGCCGGTCCGGGTGATGCAGGCCTCGCGCTCGACACGTTCGAAGACCCGCCGGAAGGCGCGCCCCTCGACGGCCTCCAGCCGGGCCCGCTCCTCGTCGTCGGCGCACCCCCACAGCACGCTGAAGCTCTTCACCGGGGAGAACACCATCTCCCACCCGCACCGGGCGGTCCGGTTGCCCTCCTTCTCGGCCTTCGCCCGCAACTGGAGCAGCCGCTCCCCGGTGGCCTGCGGCTCGGCGGCGGCGTACCTCTCGTACAGCTCCTCGGCGCTCGGGTAACGGCTCCAGCGCCGGCCGAGCGGGCTGCCGTCGACCGGGCTCAGGGCGTCCTTGAACAGGGCGTCGGCGGCCTCCTGGGTGACCCGCCGGCCGGCGATGCCGAGCTCGGCCGCCTGCGCCCCGAGCCACACGCCGGGGGTGTCCCCGCCTCCCTCCCAGTGGGCCGCCAGCGACCGCGTACCGGTCCTCACGTCGTCGCCGGCGACGGTGGAGAGCAGGTAGTCGATGCCGCTGCCCGCACTGATCGGGTGAAGGGTGATCACCGGCCGGCCCCGGGCCTGTCGCGACGCGTCGGAGCGCCGACGACGTACCGGCCGATCCGGCGGCCGACGGAGCAGGGCACCTGGCGCACTCCTTCGGGAGCGACGGGGATAGCAAGAGGTGTGCTGTTCTCGATCAGGCTAGTTGCCCGTTCGCTCTCGCTTCGGCATCTCGTCCGTGTCCGCTGCTCTTCCTCGATCACCTCTCTCCCGTCCTGGTCCTCTCTCCGTCGCCTTCCGATCCGCTCGTGATCGGGCAACTCCGGAACGCGTATTCCTTCTGCCGGGCGACAACGCGGGGCGGCTCACCCGAAGGTGCTGTACTCGGGCACGGTGGGACGCCAGGATCGCGCCATGACCTCACACAGGAACGAGCAGATGATCGACCGGCGCGCGGCCCTGAAGCGGCGCCAGGAGCTGGAACGCGAAGACCTCCGGCAGCGACAGACCCGCCAGACCTCCGCCCTCACCGCGATCGACCGGGCCAAGGAGCGGGTCGAGCTGGCCCAGGGAGAGCTCGCGAGGGAACTGGAGAAGGCCGTACCGCTCTTCGACGGCGACATCGAGGAGCTCGCGGAGACCGCCGGGATTCCCAAGCGCGACGTACAGGCCGCGTTGAAGGGGCGGAAGGACATCTCCGCCCGCATGGCGGAGCTCACCTTCCCCTCCCCCGCAGCGGCCCCGGCGAGCGGCGAAAAGCAGGACACCCAACGCGACCCGGCCGACGCCTGACCACCGCACCGGACGGTCCGCTGCTGTCCGCGCTTCTCACCGACACCCCCGGCGGCGCACTCGTGCGACGCCCCACCGCCCACGGCGTCCCCAGCCGCCCGGGCCGCCGCTCTCGTGCAGCTCGCGCAGGACATGCCCCCGGCCGTCCTCGCCCCCCATGCTCGGCCTCGACCTCAGCACCCTCACGCGATGGCGCTCCCGGGCCGCGACCGACTGGACCGCCTACCTCCAGGCCCGGGCTGCCGCCCGGCCCGCCCACGTCGACATGAGCGGCGGCGCGCCGACCACCGGGTGACGGTACGACGGTCGGCTGTCCCCGGCCGGTAGCCCCAGCCTCATGATCACCTCTGCCTGGTGGCGTCGCGGCGCCACCACTTCTGCCGCGCTCGCCCTCGTCCTGGCCTCCACAGGCGCGCCAGCAGCGGCAGGCGCAATACCGCCGGCCACCTCCGCAGCCACCGCCCAGCACCGGCAGCTGCCCGAACCGCCTCCGGCCGACCAAGCCCGAGCCGAGCTCGACGAACTCGCCGTCGAGGCCCCGCACTCCATGGACGGGTACTCGCGCGAGAAGTTCCCGCACTGGATCAAGCAGTACGGCACCTGCGACACCCGTGAGGTCGTCCTGCAGCGCGACGGCCGGGACGTCGTTCAGGACGACCAGTGCCGGGCGGTGGCCGGCGGCTGGGTGAGCGTCTACGACGACAAGGTGTTCACCGACGCCAAGGCCCTCGACATCGACCACCTGGTATCCGCTCGCCGCTTCGTGGAGGGCTCCTGCCACTCGGCGCCGACACCTGGACCACGGACAAGCGCCGCGCCTTCGCCAACGACTTGAAGCACTCCCAGTTGCTCGCGGTCTCCGCGGCTTCGAACAGGGCTAAGGTCGACAAGGGCCCCGACGCCTGGCGCCCGCCGTCAATCGCCTACAGCACTCCGCCAACCCGCTCAAGCTGGTCTCGCCGGCCAACGTCAAGGACATGAGCCACGTGCCCCTGGGCGTCGCGCAGGCCCGCTCCGCGGTCGCCAAGTTCGGCCCGGACGTGGTGCTCGGCACCGGCGGCTACGTCGCGGTGCCGGTCGGGATGGCCGCCCGGATGTGTCACCGGCCGCTGGTGGTCCACAAGCAGACCGTCCGCCTCGGCCTGGGCAACCGGGCCCTGGCCCGGATGGCGACCCGGGTCGCGGTCTCCTCCGAGTCGACACTCCAGTTCCTGCCCGAGTCCGCCCACGCCACCGCCGTGGTGACCGGCAACCCGGTCCGCCCGGAGGTGCTGACCGGCCAGGGCGACGAAGCGATCCAGACACTCGGGCTGTGGGGCTTCGACCGCTCCCTGCCGACCGTGTACGTCACCGGCGGCGCGCAGGGCTCCCAGCAGATCAACGAGTTGGTGGACGGGATCCTGCCGTGGCTGCTCGGCCACGCCAACGTGGTCCACCAGTGCGGGCCCAGCCACGAGGAACGGCTTCGGGAGCGGACGGCGGCGCTGCCGGAACAGTTGCGCTCCCGGTACCTGGTGACCGGCTTCGTCGGCCCAGAGCTGCCGGACGTCCTCGCCCTTGCGGACGTGGTCGTCTCCCGCAGCGACGCGGGAACGCTGGCCGAGCTGACCGCGCTCGGGCGGGCCGCGGTGTTCATCCCACTGGCGACGTCGGCCGGGAACGAGCAGGAGCACAACGCCCGCCACCTGGCGGAGGCCGGTGCGGCGGTCGCCCTGCTCGACCGGGCCACTCCGGACACCCTCCATGCCGCGATCGGCCCGCTGCTGACCGACCCGGCCCGCCGCGCGGACATCGCGCGACGGGCCGCCGAGCACGGCCGGCCGGACGCCGCCGACCGTCTCGCTAGGCCGTGCGGGCACCGAGGAAATTCGCGGCGCGCTCATGCAACTCTGACGCCCCAGGAATGCTCCGAATGCGTGCAAGGCGGGCGCGCATGTCGGTCACGGCGTCGTCCACCTTCACCGACCGGACGCCTTCGGCCAGCGCGAGGAAGTTCCCCCACGTCGAGAAGGCGGCTTCGTAGTTCTCCTGGCGGACCTGGACGGTGCCGAGATCTGCGAGGACGATGGCGTGGCTTCGGCGCCGGTCGAGTCCGTGGACGTCGAGGGCGACCTGGAGGTGTTCCTGAGCTGCGTCGTAGTCGCCGAGTCGGGCGAGGATCATGCCGGAGTGGTGGGCCCAGCGGCCGATGCTGAAATGGCTCGCCCAGGAGTCGCCGGGTTTCGGTGACGACCGTTCGATGTGTCGCTGGGATGCGGCGAGGTACGTGGTGGCCGTGGCACGGTCGCCGTCCTGTGCTGCGGCGTCGGCGAGGGTGGTCTCGTAGTAGGAGAGCGCCTTTGGGTCGTCCAGGCGCTTTGCCTGGTCGACGCACTCCTCCGCTATCTGCACGGCGGCGGCCCTATAGCCGAGGTCGATGGCCTGCACCGCGAGGCCACGAAGCGCGGTGGCGGCGAGTTCGGCGTCGCCGGCCTCCGCGGCCAGCCGGTACGAGTGCGCGTAGTACTTCTGGGCGACGCCGTGGTTGCCCTCGTCCTGGGCCATCCACCCGATGAGGTGGGTCAGCTGGGCTGTTCCGGCGAAGAGCTTCCGTCCAGTGTCTTCCGACCATGCCCCGTCCAGCCAGGGGGCGACATTCTCCACAAGGTAGTGGACCGCGAGGTGCCGGGCGTGACCGCCGCCGAGTTCCGCTGCGGCGTCCCCGAGCGACTTGACCATCTGGCGGACAGCGAGGACTTCGCCCTGGCCGACCCGGACCGTCGCCCCGGAACTGGCCGTCACCCTGCGGGTGATGCTGTCGAGATCGGGCAGGCCAAGGGCCGCGAGCGCATAGCCGCTGGAGGCAGCCATGAATTCCCGGCGAATCACTTCGCTCCTTCCCAGCGCGAGGACTGAGGTCACGGTATCGCCCGTGCCGTCCTCGGGCACGTCAGCTTGCGTCACGGACGCATCATCAGATAAGCCCAGCACCTCGCAGATGTAGGGCCACCAGTACTTCGGCGCCCGGCCCTGCTTCTCCCACCGGTAGACCTGCCCGCGCCCCGGACCCTTCTCCCCCCTCCCCTCGATCTTTCCCAGTTCAACGGCAAGACGCTCCTGAGACCAGCCCCTTGCGATCCGCGCCCTTTTGATCAACTCGCCGGTGGAGTCATCTCCCGACACGGCGCCCCTTCCCTGGACTACAAGCTGGCCTACATCTGGCTCACAAGTGGCGTACGGACTGGCAGCTATTCGCGGACAGCGACGAGGCGTTGACTGTCAGTCAGCCGTCCGGGGCTGAAAACCCTGGCTGGGTGGCTCTTCCCAGGTCTAAACGCGGCCATGCCACCGATCCCTACCTGAGGTGCTGCGTCATGAGCGTGCGATTTCGCCAGTTCGCCCTGCCCCGCGTCAACGAGTCCGTCCCCAAGAGCAGGGACCTGGTCAACGGCGTACTCCAGGGCTGGACGACCGTAGGCGAAGAGGCTCACGACAACCTGAACCTCATCACCTCCGAGTTGGTTACGAACGCCGTCGAGCACACCAACTCGGACACCATCCTCCTCACCATCCACCTGAACACCAGGTCCCGGACGGTGATGGTCGGCGTCCAGGACGACAGCCTGACCCTGCCGACCGCCCGCCACGCGGCGACCGACGACCAGTCCGGGCGCGGACTGTGGCTCATCGCCGCGCTGGCGAACCGGCACGGCGTCCAGGCTACCGAGGCGCCGAAGTGGGTCTGGGCCGAGGTCGCCCTCCAGCCGCTGACCCGCGAGCAGGCCCGCCGCAACCTGCTGCGGCAGATCGTCTTGGTCAACAAAGTCCGCCCGATCCTCCAGGCGCGGAACCTCTCGGCCGCCTGACACCCCCACCTTCCGCCCCAGCCCGTACGGACCGTCCCCCGTGCCGGGCCGACCCGTCACGCCTCCGTGACCCTCATCCCGCCGATTCCGGAGAGAGGCACCAGTGACCACCCACGTCGAACGGACGACACGACCGCAGACCGGCCGCCTGCGCGAAGCCCTGCGGCTCGCCGTGCCCGGGGCCCCGGCTGTCGCCGCAGCCGAGACCGAGCGGCTTCTCGTGAACCCGGTCAAGCTCCGCAACCACCTCACCGAACACCTCGGCGACCACACCGGCCGCGTCCTCGTGGCCGGCACCCTCGACAGGCGGCTCGTGCTGGTCGAACAGCAGGACGGCCGCTGGGTCGTCGCCGACCTCTCGGGCGAGAGCCACGACACCCGCCACTGGCCGGCGTGGCTCACCGGCCACATCGAGATCGACACGCCGGACTCCTGGCTCTCCCTGGCCGACCTGGACGACGCCGCGGTCTACCGGTTCACCAAGCCGGACGTCCTGCTCGCCGCGCTCTACCACCCCGAGTACTTCCCGCTGCCCCGCTTCCCGCTCGGCATCAGCGACGTGGCCAGGGCCGCCCGGTCCACGCTCACCGGAGAGGTCTCCCTCCTCGACATGCAGCTCGGCACCACGCTGACCGGCCTCACCATGGCGGTGGCCGAGAACCGGCCCGACATCCTCGGGATCAGCGCGACCTTCGGCCAGCACGACCTCATGATCGAGCTGCTGGACGCCGCCTACTCCCTTGAATCCCCGCCGATGGTGGTCGCCGGGGGCAGCCTCACCGCCCGCAACGAAGCCCTTCTCCTGGAGCGCTACCCCAAGCTCCTGATCGCCCGAGGGGCGGGCGAGCCCACGATCAAGGGCCTCCTCGCCCACTGGCACGGCGACATCCGGCTGGACCAGGTCGACGGCATCGGCTACAACGGGGCCGCACGCGGCGAGGGCACCCTGACCATCGGACGGCGCCGCACCGCCAAGCCGGTCAGCAGCTCGCAGGACGACATCTTCCCCGAGCTGGACCTGCTGCCGGCCACCTTCGAGCACAAAGGCGTCGCCCAGGCCGAGGGCTCGCGCGGCTGCACGAACTACTGCTCGTTCTGCCCCCGCGGCCACAAGGGGACCTGGTACGGCGGCCACCCGGAAGCCTTCCCGTGGCTGCTGGAGGAGATGAGCCACGTCTTCAACCAGTACCCGCACGTCTCCCGGACCCTCTACATGGTGGACGAGGAATTCATCGGCCGCGACGAAGGGGCGGTGCCCCGCGCACTGAGCATGGCCTCCACCCTCCACCACGCGGGCTTCGCGTGGGAGACCAGCTGCCGCATCGACCAGGTCGTCCGCCTCGACCGGGACTCCGCCTGGCACCGCGAGCGCGCCGACATGTGGCGCCGCCTCGTGCAGCAGGGCCTTCGCCGCTGCCTGTTCGGCGTCGAGTCCGGGGTCGACTCGATCCTGGAGCGGTTCAACAAGGAGACCATCGGCGAGCAGAACGCCGTCGCCATCCGCACCCTGTCGGCGCTCGGCGTCCCCACCAGGTTCACCTACATCAGCTTCGACCAGCTCATGACGTTCGAGGAGCTGAAAGCCACCTACGCCTACCAGGGCCGCACCGACCTCCTCCTGCGGCCGATGCCCGGCCTGCCGGTCCAGGAGATCGTCGAAGGCGTCCAGGACCCTGAGTGGGTGGCCTGGGCCTCCTCCGGCAGGCCCCTGCACAGCGGGATCTCCTACATGCTCGTCAGCATGGAGTGCCTGATCGGCGCCGCTTACACCAAGCGGGCTCAGGCCGCCGGGCTAACCGGCGAGGTTCGGCCGTCCATGGGCCGGGTCGACTCCCGGTTCGCCGACTGGCGCATCGGCGTCGCCAGCCAGTGGGCCCAGCTCTGGGTCGACCGGAACTTCGCCCTGGACTACACCTTCAAGTCCCTGGAGAAGATGCTCGACGGCGAGCCCCGCAGCATCGTCCGGGCCGCCAGGATCGTCCTCAAGTACGCCGCCTACCAGGTCTTCGGCCGCATGATCGACGCGATCGAGCAGACCCCGCTGGCGCTCGGTACAGCGGGTGCGGAGGCCGCCCTCGACACCCGCCTGCGTACCGAGCTGGACCAGGCGATCCGGGACCTCTCCAAGAAGATGGCCGGCGGCATCGAGCACGTCCTGCGCAACATCCCCAAGGACTTCGCCGACATCCTCGCCAAGGAGTACCTGCGCTGGGACCAGAGCACCGAGTGGCGGTCCATCAACGCGTCCGATCCCTGCGGAACCTGAGGAGACCACCATGGAGAAGCGCAACGTCCCCGGCCTCGGCCACATCTCGGCGATCGGCGCCGGATGCTGGACCATCGGCGGTCTCGCCGCCAACGACGGCGTCCCCATCGGCTGGACCGGCGTGGACGAGGACGAGGCGTACAACGCCCTCGTCCGTGCCCATGACCTCGGCATCACCTCGGGGTCGACGAACACGGCCTCGCCAGAAACCCTCCGCAGCCGCGTGTCTGCTGGGTTCCAGGTTCCCGCGAAGACCGTGGTCGAAGAGATGACGCCCGGGAGCCCCGAATCCCAGCTACCTCACGTAGGTCTCCAACGGCAATCCCGTGAAGCCATCCGGTGTCGATCAGCCGATTCGCCGTGTGGAATGTGTCCCGCTCGGGATAGGTCATCTCTGTCGCCAGCACCGACCACCGCCGTGCCGACGATGACCCGGGCCGCTGTACTAGGACCCGGCCTGAGCGCGTGCTGACAACCACCGCCACCCCTTGGCGAGAGTTCCGACTGTCCGGATACTCGGCAACGCTTTCCTGGAACATGAGACTAGGCTACGTCTCGGGAGCGTTGAATCACCCGATGTTCTTTTCCATCGTCCAGCTCGGGCGTCATCTCGCACCCAACATCGGAATTCGCGGTGAACCATTTCTCTTGCACCGCCAAGAACATGACACATGGGAACATCCATTCAATATCATGCTCGGAAGATATCGAAGGGGTGAGATATGAACGGGGCGACTCCGCCAATCGGCTTCCCTCCTTTACGGTCAGCCCCAGAGATCGCAGAGCCGTCTCGGGTCAGGAGGCTCCCAGTCGTCATTGAGCCGCATCCTGGCGAAGCGTTCCCATCCTGGATAGGAAGGCTTGCCTTCGTTCTGGGGGATAGGCCCAGGGCAGCTCGCGCGCGCGATGGGGTTGGAGATGAGACGGGCTTCGTCGATGACCAGGCCGGCGTTCTTCGGCGTCCTCCTCACCGACCGCAGCCGCGCCGCACTGGCGATGTCTACTGGTCTTCCGGGCACCGTCCTCGACGCCATGCACCTCTCCCGCTACGACGGAACCCTGCTCGACATGAGCGCGGTAACGCAGGAGAGCGAGGTTTCCCCGAGGACGGTCTGGAGCACTCAGTGGGTCCAGCTGTACGCCTCGCGGTGCTGCCCGCGCTGCCTCGCGGAGAACACCGTGTGGCCGCTGTGGTGGCGTCTGGAGTCAGCAGCCGTGTGCCCCCGGCATCGCTGCCTTCTCCTGGACATCTGCCCGTCGTGCAACATCCGCTTCCGGCGCGGCAACCAGCAGATCCCGCGCGGCCTCCTGACCAACCATGGAGTCCTCGACCCACGGCTCTGCGGGAACCGCGCCCGCGGCGCCGGGGGCCCGCAGTCGGTCCTGTGCCAGCATCCCGTCGCCGAACTCCCAGTCACCGGGCTGACCGACGACACGGTCCTGGCCGTGCAGGAGCTGATGCTCAGCGCTGCCAACAACCAGCCGATGACACTGCTCGGACAGACCGTGTCCAGCGCCGAGTGGTTCTCCGGCGTGAAGTACCTCATCGCGATGGCCAGGTTCACCGTGACCGACGCCGAAGTCGACAGTCTCCCGGCCGCCACTATCTCCTCTATGGTCGACTACCAGCACCGCCGCGTGACGCTCGGCCGCCTCGGGCCCAAACTCCAGAACGGCCCGGAGACCGCTGCGGAAGCCGCCGCGCTGTACTCGCTGGTGGGCCCGATCGTCCTCGCCCCGGACGTCGGAACGGCTCACGAAAGGCTCGGGCCTTGGGTTCACCGAGTGGCGCAGTACCGGTCTAGGTCGCGAAACAGGGACCCGTTCCTCCACGTCGACCGGCCAGCCTCTGTCGACGCCGCCGTGAGAAGCCTGACCCCCCACGCCAACCGCGTGATCGGGCCCGCTCGTTCTCTTCCGCAGATCACCGGAATCACTCCCCTACGGCGCCCCGGGCCCCGGGCTGACGGTCGAGCGTGTTCCCAGCCTCGACGGCGAATCGAAGCTGGTGGTGGAAACCGTGCCCTTCACCGTCACCGCCCGCCACGATCTGCTCGAGGCCCCTGAGCTGTTCGGCCTCCGAACGGCGACGGACGGAACCCGAGGTCACTTCCCCGGCATCAGCGCCGAGCCGTTGGCGGTCGAGACCGCCGCACAGACGGTGACTGCCACGTTCGGCGCCCGCGGCTTCCGTTCCGCGAGCGTCACTGCCCTGAGCATGGCGGGCGCGGGGCTACCGCCGCGGTACCGCTATCGCGCCCGCATGATCAGCGCCCGATTCGACCGGCCGTTCGGCTTCCTCGCCGTCCACCGCACCTCACGACTCGTCCTCAACGCCGGCTGGATCACCGAACCCGACACCTTCGATGAATCGTCCCGGGAATGGTGAGCCCGTGAAGCAACGGACGGCACGGGACAGCGCCGGACCGCCGGGTACGGGGCGAGGGATGCCCGCCCGAAGCGGCGCGAGTGCGACGGTGTCGTGGCGGCGAAGGAGCTTGCTCGCCGACCGCTCCTCGGGGTCATGGTGCCCGCTCGGCAGGTGGCCACCGCTGCGCCGGTGCGCAGCCAGACCAGTCGCCGAACAGAGCTACCCGCTGTGGGACGAGGAGGGCACCGAGCCCCTGCCGGTGCCGGTCCTCGCCGACCCGGACGTCCTGGCCGCACTGCTCGCGCTGCTGCTGGCCGGGGACTTCGACGCCGTGAGGCCGGCCACCGCCGAGTGGAACCACGCGCCCGCCCAGCGCACCGCCGTCCTGGAGCACGCCCAGCGGGCTGGCCGCGCGTGGCCGAGCTGGCCCTGCGGGCGGCGAGCACCCCGGTGCCCGCCGCCCCGCGCTCGACCTCCGCGACGACTGGCCCGCCGAGGCCCGCCGGCTGGGCGAGGACCTGGCCGCCCTGTGGGGCGGCGCCGACCCGCTGCCCGACCTCGCGCCCGGATCGCCCATCACCCGGCGCACCTACGCCCGGCACTTCCGCACCTGAACCGGCGGGCCGATGCCCAGTTTCGTCCATGCCGGTCCGACGAGGCGACGCTCGGGGGAACACGGGGACGGCCCCGCCGGGCACGGCCCATCATTTGGTTCAACGACAGGGCTGCGCCCTCAGCGCACGACAAGCACCCGAGACCGGCCGACGGCAGGAACCGACACCGCGCCGCGCCGCCGACGGTACGACAGGTGGTCAGGGGTTGTGGCCGTCGCGTACGACTTCTTCGGCTTCTTCCAACGCTTCGACGACCACCTTGCGGACGTCGGGGTGGGGTGGGTGGCGTGGCGGTGCAGGAAGTCGAGGATCTGAGGTGCGCAGTCGGCAAGTTGGGGGACGAGGAAGCAGACGGCGTCGAACCGGTCGAGGTCGGCCGGTTCGGCAGTGCGCAGGATGTCGGGGACGGCGTCCAGAATCCGGGCGCGGCAGTACGCGGCGGTGTCGACCACTCTGCCGCCGACGAGGACCGTGGACCCTGGGGTCCTGGCGCTGAGGATCCCCTCCAGGATTCCCAGCGCGGCGCTGCTCAGCCGCCCGCCGGCGCGGGCGTGCCCGGCGAGGAAGTCCGCGCGGGGCACGGCCGCTGTGTAGAGCTGTCCCTGGTTGGCGACCTGGCAGTAGAGGACCGAGCGGGCACCGTCGCTCTCCTCGACCCCACCGGGCAAGGCCGCAAGCGCTGGACCATGCGATGGAAGCCCGCACTCCAAGCCTTCGACATCGCTTTCGGCGGCCGCCGATAATGCACATCACACGCGTTACACCGTTGGCTGGGCTCTGTCCCGTAATCGGCTCTGTCCCGATTACAGGACAGAGCCGTTGGCTGGACAGGCCCCACCGGGGGACCGCTCTTCGACGGGGACTGCCCGAACGGAGGCCCGGCACCGATCGGCGTCCGGGGGAGTCATCGGATCCGCACGGACGTGACGGTGTCGAGCCGGACGGACGGGTCAGACGGTCGCGGCCGGGGCGGGCTCGGTGGAACCGGCCTGCCGGTGCGCGTACCGCTCCTGGGCCAGCGCCTCCACCCGCTTGCGGAACGCCGACTCCGGCCCCGTGCCCCACTCGTGCATCATCACCAGCAGTTGGTTGAGCACCGTGTCGTACTCGACGAGCGTGCTGCTGCCCTCCGGGATCCGGCTCGCCAGCTGCGAGAGCCGCTCGTAGTCGCCGTCGGCCGTCAGTTTGGCCCTGAAGTTGGCGACGTACGTCGAGAGCTTGTCGCCCTTGGCGTAGTTCAGCTTGTTCCTGATCAGCGCGGTGTGCGATTCCGCGATGGTGGCGCTCTCCCGGGCGAGCAGTGCTTCGAGTTCGCCGATCCGGGCCGTCCGGTGTTTGGCCAGGGCGATGGCCTCCGCCTCGCTCATGCTCAGCGGGAGCATCAGCATGACCGCCGAGTTCCCGTACGTCCGGTGCGTGGCGACGTGCGTGAGCTCGTGGACCAGCGACCCCGTGCGCTCGACGGTCCCGTCCGGCTGGGTGAGCCCGTGCTTGACCGTGTAGGCCTGCCCCGCCGGCCCGCCGAGCTTGGCACCCGCGCCACCGGCCTCGAAGTTGACCTGGTCCGTGCCGGTCAGCACCTCGGTCAGGATCCGCTTCAGGGTGCCGTCCGTCAGCGTGTCGCGCAGCGCCTCGATCCGCGCCAGGTCCCGGCCGACGAGGTAGGCCTTCTGCTCCGGGGTCAGCGCGTGGACCGCCCGGCTCATGAGGTCCTGGACCAGTGCGCTGAGAACTCCGAGGTCCTTGCCGTCCGGCGTCGCCGCGTGCCTCGCGAGCAGGTCGTTCGCCTCCATGAGGTGGACGAACCCGCCGGACTCGTCGTCGCGCCGCTGGTAGCGCTCCAGGCAGTCGTAGATGGGCTGCTCCTGCCGGGCCTGGCGCATGGCGGTCTCGACGGCGACGTCCAGGGCCATCCCGTTCTTCTCGGTGGCCGCCTCGTTCATGAGATCGAAGGTCGCGTCCTTGCGCGGGCCGTCCTTCAGCTCCCCCTGGGCCTTGAGGCACAGTTGGACGATCGTCTCCAGTTGCTGCGAGCGGGCGGAGAACTGCTGTTCCGGAATCGCGTGGAACCGCTCCAGCGCCGCGTCCAGCTTCTTCAGCGCACTGGGACGGATGCTCTTCTTCACAGCGCTCCGCTGTTTGAAGGCCTCCACGCTCATCAGACGGGCGATCGGCAGGCCCTCCGAGGGCCGGCTCCCCCGTTCGGGGGCCGGCACCACCGAGGCCGGCGCCACCGCGGCCGTCCCGCTCCCCGCCATCACCCGCCGGGCGTTGGCCTCGGCTTCGCGTTCGAAGCGGTCGGAGGGGTCGGACACCCGCAGACCCGCGCCGTTGTCCGTGCCCGCGACCGGACCCCGGCGCTGCTGGATGACGTGCGTCAACTCGTGGGCCAGGGTGTGCTTGTCGCCGCCACCGTCACCGAGCACCACATGGTGGCCACTGGTGTAGGCACTGGCGCCGACCTCGGCGGCGGAGGCCTTGGCGGCGCTGTCGTCATGGATCCGGACGTCGGAGAAGTCGGCGCCGAAGCGGTTCTCCATCTCGGTGCGGGTCGCACCGTCGAGCGGCCGACCGCCGGTCCGCAGGACCTCGAACACGGTGGAGCGCTGCACCGCGAACCGTGCCGAATCCCCCTGTGCGAGGTGCCCGGCGTGCAGCACCCCGCCCCGGCGCATCATCTGCACGACGGCGGCGTTCCCGACCGAGGCCTGGAGCGCGAGCAGGCTCCGCCCGGTCGCCGGAATCTCCGCCGCCGGCCGCCTGGGCGCAGCCGTACGCTGCGCCGCCTGCAGTCCGGCCCGTTGGTCGTCGCGTTCCTGTGCTCGCACTGCCGCTCCTGACCCCGGGTGGCGACGACGTGGCCGGGTCGCCACGGTGGCCACCGCACACTCACGGCCCAGGATCCCACCCGGCTCGCCCCGCAAGGACGGCCGTGCCCCAAAGGGCAGCGAACTCTGCCCGAAAGCCCCTCGCCCGCCGGGCAGCACCGATTCCTCGGCCGCCGACTTCGGCCGGCGCTCCGGAACGACCGCCCACGGCGGGGGCGCGTCGGCCGGGGGCGGGTCGGCCAGGGGCGGCGCCCGTCACGCCCGGCCGGTCGAACCTGCCGTCCACCGGTCGGTGGACGGCAGGGGCGGGACTACCGGCAGCGGGTCCGGTTCGGGCGCGCCGGCCGCCTGCCAACTCGCCGACGGGACACTTCCATGGTTTGCCGACGAATCACCTCACAATGGGTCGCAACTCGACTACGGAAGGCGACATCATGCCGATGATCCTCATCAAGGGCAGCTACCTGATCAAGGGCTTCGAACCGGACGGCGACACCATCCGCTTCCTCCCCGACGACCCCACCCTCTGGTCCAAGGTCCCCGGCGGGGTCAAGGTGAGGGACGGCGGCGCCAGCTTGCGGCTGGACGGGATCGACGCCCTGGAGACGCACTACCAGGGCGTCGGCCCCGAGTTCGCCCACCAGCCGCTCGACCTGGGCGCCCACGCCGCCCGGAATGTCCTGCTGGCCTGGCTGGGCTTCACCGACGTCCAGCGGGGAGGGGACGAGAAGGTCACCTCCGCCACCCCGGAGACCGTATCCGGGTACATCCTCGCCAGCGGCGCCGACAAATTCGGCCGCTGCGTCGCGTTCGTCGGCAGGGGCACGCCGGACCCGGACGCCGCGAGCGGAACGTCGGTCATGGTCACCGTCCCGATGGTGCACCAGACCGCCAACCACGAACTGCTGTCCCGTGGCCTGGTCTACCCGACGTTCTTCTCGAACCTGCCGGAGGAACTGCGTGTCGACATGGCCGCCACCGCCCGACAGGCACGGGCCACGAAGGCGCCCGACAGCGTCTGGGCCAACGACGTCACCCACACCGGCGCCGTGATCGAGGACCTGGGCAGCCTCACCGACCAACTGGTCATCCTGCCGAAGCTGTTCCGCAGCCTGGCCGACTACCTGCGGCTCTTCGGCCCCTCCCTCGACGCCTTCCCCGCCTTCCTGGCCGGCAAGGACGACGAGTACTTCTTCTCCGACCCGAGGTTCACGACCAAGGGCCTGCAGCACGTCGTCGACGTCATCGGCAACACCGTCAAGCTGCGCCCCGCCATCGAGGACATCGTCTTCCTCGAGAAGTGAACGGGAGGACGCCCACCATGCCACCCACTGCCGACTTCCGCGGCCTCTCCGAGCACCTCACCGGTACGGCCCCGCTCGACGCCCGGCTCTCCGACGCCTTCCAGCAACGCGTCCTCGCCGCCTACCCCGCCGATCTCCCCCGCCTGCTCGCCGCCTGGACCGCCGCGACGGGCGCGCCGGACCCGGGCAAGGCCCTCCAGGACGCCCTGGACGCCGACGCCGCGCTCGCGCTCACCGCGCGCGCCGTGATCACGGTCTGGTACACCGGGCTGTTCCCCCACCCGGACGAGACGCCGGATCCCCCCGGCACCTCCGCGCAGTGGCGCTCCGGCCTGATCTGGAGCGTGATCGAGGCCCACCCGGGCTCCGCCGCACCGCAGCCGCCCCGGCCCAGCGGGTACGGCCACTGGACCCAGCACCCCTGAGCGAGCGAGGAACCGACCCCATGGACTTCGATTTCGACCTGGTCGTGGTGGGCGCCGGCGTCGCCGGGGCGCTCACCGCCTGCACCGTGAAGGCCGCGAAAACCCGGCGCCCGCGTCCTGATCCTGGACGCCGGGAACAACGGCCTCGACGCGGCGCAGCGCGCCGCGTTCGTCGAGGCCTACCAGCTCTCCCCCGGCAAGGGCGTCCCGACGCCGTACGCCGATCTGCCGAACAACAAGGACGGCTTCGGCCCTTCCCAGGCCCGCGGCCTGGCCGGCTGACCCCCGCCTGCGCGGGGAGGACCCAGGTCGTCAGCGGACCGCTGACATACGTGCCGGCTGTTTTCACCGGGGTGAAGGGGTTCAGGCACGGATTCCGTGAAGGGATCACGAGTCAGTGACGGTCTGTGTTGACCGAGATCTTGCTTCGAAGAGTCCGCCGGACGACCCGCTGTGAGAGATCATGCTCGGCATGACGACTTGAAGAGCACGGGCCGGACGGCAGCATTGGCGGAAGGTCGGGGGCTGGGAGACGGTGTCCGACGGCGATCGGCGAAAGTGTGCCGACTGTGGAACGCCGGTCCGCTCGTACCAGTACCGCTTCCACCCGCCCGAGTCCCCCATGTTCGAGCGCTGCATCGGATTCGCCTGGTGTTCCGGCTGCAGGATCTACTCCGGCAACATGGTGCACATCCCTCGGAAGCGAGTGCTGGTCGACGCGCTCGCTTCTCTTCCCCAGGAGCAACGGGAACGGCTTCTTCGTTCGGAAACGCGACTGGTCGAGTTCCTGGACCGTCAGGTCCGAGACGGCAGAGGATAGCCAGTCAGGGGCTCGTCGCCGCGTTGGGGTCGTCGGCTGGCCGCGACCAGGAGGAGCCGCTTGCGCAGCAGGGGTGGCTTCGCTCTGCCGAACATGCTGTGCTTGAGCGCCTTGAGGTCGTTGACGCGGCCCTCGACCCGCCTCGGCGAGGTTGTGCCAGAGGTGCCATTTGTCCGCGCAGTGCCGGGCGTCCGGGGCGCCCGCGCGGGCGCCGTCGGCGAAGACGGTCGCGCGGTCGCGGCAGATGATCTCGATGCCGGGGTGCTCGCGCAGCCAGGTGGCAACGCTGTCGGCGTCGCGGTCGGGCAGCAGGTCCAGGGGTTGGTGGGTCTCACAGTCGACCAGGATGGTGCCGTACCGGCGGCCCTTCCTGGTGGCGAACTCGTCGATGCCGAGCACACGCGGGCCCGCCCATGCGGGGTCCGGCAAGCCCATCACCAGACGCAGGACGGTCATCCGGCTGACAGCGACGCCGAGCAGCAGTGCCAGACGGACCACAGCGCGGGCCGCCAGGACGACGCCCAGCGCCGCGAGTATCCGCTGCAGGACGGGCGTCCGGCGGCCGTAGCGGCTGGTCAGTCCATCCGTCTGCTCCGCGAAGGTGACTCGCGGACACCCGCGGTTGTCGCAGAACATCCGACGCACCGACAGTTCGATCACGACGCCCCGGCCGCCGCACGGCGCGTCTGCCAGGTGCCGTCCGTACCGACTGTGGACCCGGTCGGACGGCGCTCCGCAGCCGGGACAGGGCACGGGGACGTGACCCGGCGTCGACGCCTCGATCACCACGCGGCCGTCCCGCACTTCCATGCACTCGACCCGCATCCCCATGAGATGCGGAAGGAGAAGAGAGAGTTCTTTACACGCGGCCAGAATCCACCCTGACATGACGGAGCGTCACCAGCGCACGGAAGCACGAGCGGCTTCACGGAATCCGTGCCTGAACGCATATGACCCGACAAAATCAGCCGTCGGGTCTCGAGGCCTTGTATGCGCTCGCACAGGCAGCGACGGAGGAGTTCAACCTGCTGGACAGGGAGTCCATGGCGGCCGGGAGCGGGATCGAGACGGTTGCGCGCGAGTGGATCTGCGACGAGTTCTCCTTCGTCTCATCGGCATACGGGTTCACGGACGCGGATACGGAGAAGCCGGCCGCCGGCCGAGACTGGTGACCCCGTCGTAGGTAGGACATGGTGTCGGCCCGCCCCTGCAGGGGGCAGCCGTGGTGTGGGGAGCGACGACTCCGTCCGAGTCCGATGGCGGATACCTCAGGGCGAACGCGAGTACCAGGCGACGTTCGCCACGCAGGCCTCGGGCAAGCCCAGGTGCGGGACGCGGCTCAGAACGGTGGCTCGATGGCGAGCCGCAGCCGCCGCTCGCGGTCCTCCTCGGTTTCGAGGCCATCGATGTCGTGCCCCCACGTGCGCAGGCCCGCAAGGGCGACGTCGCGGTGGTCGGGACGGTCGCTCTCCCGCAGCAGGCGTCGGGCGTGGTCAGCAAGCTTGGCCCGGTGCCGTGCCAGATGGGGGTGCTCGACCAGGGAGACGGTCGTGAAAACAGCGGCGTGGCGGACCGCATGGTCGTCGTCGTCGAGCAGCGGGGTGACGACCCGATGGACAGCAGGCCGCAGGCGTCGGAGGGCGGTCTCGTTCGAGGCGTGCCCGAACGAGGCGCAGGTACGGTCGTCGGCGGAGAGGAAGTAGTGGCCGAGCGTGTCGAGGAGGGTCGCGCGCATCGACCGGCCGGGGGTGTCCGGGTCGGGGAGGCCGAGTGCCTCGGCGGCCCGGGGGTCGGCGAACAGGCCGGCCAGGTACGTGGCGGCCGGCACGGTGGTCGGCAGCGCCTGCCCGGCCTCGGGGTGAAAGGCTCCGCGGAGACCCTGTCGGGCCTCCCTCCGGACGGCCGGGTCCGGGTGCAGCACATCCCGCAGGCCGGCCCGCACCCGGTGGGGGTCTCCGAATCCACACTCCAGGCTCGCCCAATCAGTCTCGCGGAGCACGGTGTCGGGATCGGGCAGGTCGGTTGTGGTCGGTCCGTCGATCATGCCTCGCAACCCTAAGGCGTGTGTGGCCGTCTGGTGACGGGGGTAGTGCCGTCCTCCCCGCGTGTGTGGGGCCGGTTGGAGCGCCGTTCGTGGTCGGCGGGCCTGGTCCCGGTGGGGTGGTACTCCGGGACCAGGCTGGGGAGCCTGCGGCCACAGGCTGCCGTCCCCTGGGTGCGGGCGTCCAAGACGATCGCCTTCTCGGCGAGGTCTTGGGCGAACCGGTCCTCGGGTTCGCGCCGGTTGAGGATGCGATGGCTGGGTCGATGACGGTGGTGGTGCGGCGGATCTCGGCGAGTGCGCGGTGGTAGCCGGGCGCTCGCGTCGTCGCGGGTGCGGACCGGGGCCTCGGGCTGTTCGACGGCCTGGTGATGCTCGGCTCGCTGGTCCGGGCCGGTGGCGGCGATGGCGCGGGGTGCCAGGACCCGCAGGTCCCGTACGACGGTCCGGCCCATCTTGCCGTTGATCCGGGCGACCGGCTGGCGCCGAGTCGTAGGAGGTGGTTCAGCGATGCCTGAACAGCCGCTGAACGCGAAGGGCTTCGGCCTGCCAGTGCACACGGGCCTCGCTGGCGGCAGAGGGTGCTTGCCGACCGAGGCGGGCAGCCAGGTCGCGGTACAGGGCCGGGTTTCGGGTGTCGCCGGCGCCGGCAACCGGCCCCGCCCCCACCAGGCCGTTCGGGTCCGGCCGGTTTCCCGGAACAGCCCCCCGACGGGCGGCGGCTCTGGCATGCTCACCCGAATGGCGGCAGGCACCGCGTAGCCGGAGCCTCACGCAGAGTCAAACAGAAGGCAGGGTGGGCAGTGCAGATCAGCGCGACGGTGTTCCTCGCGATCGTCATCGTCGTCCGCCTGCGACGCATCACCCACGCCCGCAGCCGCGTCGACGAGGCGTTCACCGTCTTCACCGCCGTCACCTTCGGTGTCCTGATCGCCGCCACCTCCTGGGGCCACGCCATCCTCCAGCTCGTCGGCGTCGCCGTCGACGCCACCCACTGACCCCGCCCGCGGCTCCGCCAACCGGCAGACCTACCCTGGTCGACGACACGGGGAGGGTCGGGGTGTGGAACTGGCGGCACGCGACAAGCACTGGATAGCCGCGATGGGTTTGATCGCGGTCATGGTGTCGGCGTGCGACGCGAGGGAGCGTGATTCCGACTATCAGCTCCCGTTCAAGCGGCGGGACGCCTCGGTCCTGCGCCGCATCGCGCTCGCCGACCCGTCCACGAAGAACACCACCGTGGCAGCGGACGACCGCACGGTCTCGATGGAGGTCGCCTGGAGCGGCTGCGACTACAAGCCCGACCTGGTGGCACGGGAGACGGCCAAGCAGGTGACACTGCTGCTCAGGCGCCGGGACGCCTCGGGCCCGAACATCGGATGCGAGGACGGCGGCATCGCCGAGCTCACGGTCGTCCTGCATCAACCCCTCGGCACCCGGGCCCTGACCGACGCCCTCACCGGCGAACCTGTCCCCCACGCCTGACACCGGCTGCAGCCGGATCCCGGCAGTCCCGACGACGGACGGCGCCACCTGCGTACCGGAACTGACGGAACTGGACCGTGAGTGCCGCAAGCTGGAGCAGGCCCTGCTGGAGGTCCACCGCACCACCCGCTCCATCGACCGCCGCTCACCCCGCCGGAGCTCGGTCAGGGAGCACTGCGCCCTGGTCGCAGGCGCGCTGCGCGTCCGGCTGGCCCGGATCGATGCCGACCCCGACACCGGCCTGGTCGAGCTGGCCCGCATGCTGGCGCTGATCGGAGAGAACTTCGCCGCCGGACGGCTCGCCGCACTGCTGCCGGAAGCCGAACTGGAGGGCGTGACCCCGGTGTCGACCAGGCGCGCCTCCGCCGCCGAGACCGTCCGCCTCGCCCTCGCGATCGCCGCCGCGACGGCCTCGGCGGCGGCCGCCACCGTGTTGCTCCCCTCGACCGGGCTCCCCACGGCCGTGCACCCCACGGTGGTGTTCGGCTCCGCTGTGGTAACCGCGATGCTGGTGGCCGGCCGGGCGCGGTTCGCGCGGATCGCCGAGTACCTGCCCGGCAAGTAGGGCGGCGGACGTCGGGCCAACCTGTCGCGAAAGATAGGTCCGGGAAGCCGCCACCGGCACGGAAACAGCAGCGACCCCGGCAGCCACCGGTCCCGGGGCACAATGGCATGGTCCGGCAGGGGAGGAGGGGCCCATGGGGAAGGCGGACGGCCCGCGGGACCGGCGCCCGCGACGCGGACCGGCGGCGGGTCAGGTGCTGCGCGGCCTGATCGCCGTGCTGGGGCTGGCGATCGTGGTGTTTGGCTTCGTCCGCTACCACGACGCCTACGACGAGGGCAGGGCTTACCTCGGCGCACCCGTCTGCGGTGCCACGGCCGACGGGGTGGCACAGGCGGACTGCCTGCGTCCCGAGAGCGGCCGGGTGACGAAGAAGTGGGTGGGCGCCAACAGTGACGCGACCTCGTACCGCCTCGCCGTTCTCCGGGAGAACGCGCCGGGCCGCACCTACACGGTCGACGAGTCGTTCTACGACGCGGTGGACGTCGGCTCGACCGTGGAACTGCGCTTCTGGCGGGGCCGGGTGGCCGAGATCATCCACCAGGGACACCGAACCGACCCGCAGACCACCCCGTGGGCCCTGATGTTCCGGATCGGGCTGCTGGTCGTGGCGGGCACGGCGCTGCTGGCCGGCGGCCTGGCCGGGGCGTTCCTGGAGGCGTGGAGGATCCAGGCGGTGATCCTGGTCCCGCTGTTCCTCCTCACCTGGGGCGTCGGTGCACGGCTGCTGGCCTGGCGCTGGCCACAGGCCCTCACCATGGGCCTGCCGGCGCTGGCCTGGCTGATCGCCGCCGCCCTGACGACGGCCGTGGCCGTGGTGGCGGCGGAGGACTGAGCGGCCGCGACCGGCTCTGGGCGCAGCTGCGGGGCGTCGGGCCGGCGCGCCGGGGCCGGCCGCGCTTGCCGCGAACGGACGGCACTGCCTGAAGCAGTGGAACGAGCTGGGTGACGTCATTGCGGTTCCCGCCGGTCAGGGTGACGGCGAGCGGAATGCCGGTGGCATCGGTGATCAGGTGGTGCTTGCTGCCCGTCCTGCCCCGGTCGACAGGACTTCGTCCCGTCTTGGATCCCCCTTTGACGCCCGGATGTGAGAGCCGTCCACCTCCGCCCAGGAGAAGTCGAGGGCGTTCGCGCTGCGGAGCTTGGCCAGGAGGACCTCGTGGAGCCGGGGCCAGACGGCCGGCCTCCGTCCACTCGGCCAGGCGGCGCCAGCAGGTCATGCCCGACCCGAAGCCGAGTTCCTGCGGGAGATGTTCCCAGCTGATCCCGGTGTGCAGGACGAACAGGATGCCCTGGAACACCAGTCGGTCCGGATGCCGCTTCCGTCCTGGATGCCGCACGCGCCGCTCAACCTTGGGCAGCAGCGGTTCGATCACCGCCCACAATTCGTCGTCAACATGCCACGGCTTCGGCCGAGCCACCCCGCGCCCCCGGATCATCACTTCCAGAACGATCCAGCCACCTCGAAGATCATTTCGTTAGGAGTTCTAAGTCGCCCGAGGCCAGGCCGACCCAGGTCCGGCCCGAGGCGACTCGGGCATGACTTTCGACAGATCCGCTGCGGCAACGGCTTTTGTAGGGTCGTGGGCATGCGGATGAGTGGGGCGGCGCTGCCCGTGGTGGCGGCGGTGTGTATCGGGCTGGGTGTCACGAGCCTCTGGTGGGCGCTGCCCGCGATCGGGGTCTCCTTCCTGGCCGGGCTGCGGATGGAGCGGGTACGGCCGGCGGCGGTGGTGTTCGCCGTCCTGGTGGCGGCCGGGGTGCTGGTGGTCGGCTCGGTGCCCTCCTGGATCGTTCTGGGCCTGCGGTTCGTCGCGCTCGCCGTGAGCACCGGGATGGGCCCGTGGCTGCTGGGCCGGTTCTGGCGGCAGTCGCAGGAACTCGTGCGCGCCGGGTGGGAGCGGGCCGAGCGGCTGGAGCGCGAGCGGCAACTCGTCGCGGAGCAGGCCAGGTTGCGCGAACGGGCCCGGATCGCCCAGGACATGCACGACGCCCTCGGGCACGACCTCAGCCTGATTGCGCTGCGCGCCGGGGCCCTCAAGCTCGCCCCCGGCCTGGCCCCGCCCCACCGGGAGGCCGTCCAGGAGATCCGGGCGGGTGCGGCCGCCGCCGTCGACCGACTCGGCGAAGTGATCGGCATCCTGCGCGACGGAGACGAGGGAGAGGGAGGCACTTCCGCGGCCCACGGGCCGGCCGACTCGGACATCCCGCAGCTCGTCGCCGAGGCGGCCGCCGCCGGACTGGACGTCCGCTCGGAGATCAGCGGGGAGACGGAAGGGATCCCGCGCGCCACCGAGCACGCCGCGTACCGGGTGGTGCAGGAGGCCATGACCAACGCCGCCAAGCACGCACCGCGAGCGTCCGTCACCGTGGAGGTGGCGTACTCGGACGACGGCGTCCACGTACGGGTGGCCAACGGCCCCGCGCCTGCGACAGTGCCCGGACCCACACCCGCACCCGCGCCCGTCGCCCGCCGAGCGGCGTCGCCGCAACCCGCGTCAACCCCGCTCGGCGCAACGCCCACCGCAACGCCCACCGGAGCGTTCTCCGGAACCCCTGTCGCGGCTCCCGCAGCGGTTCCCGCCGCGCCGCCCATCGGCGGGCACGGCCTGGTCGGGCTCGCCGAGCGGGTCCGGCTCGCGGGCGGCACCCTTGCCCACGGGGCCCGCGCGGACGGCGGGTTCGAGATCGTGGCCGACCTGCCGCGCCATGCCGCCGGGCCCGTCCCGCCGCTGCCCCCCGCTCCGCCGTCACCGGTCCGCGAACTGCGGCAGGCACGGCGCAGGGTGGGCCGGACGCTGGCCGCCGTGGTGCTCGTCCCGCTGACGACGGCCGTGCTGCTCACCGTGGCGCTGCGAGTATGGACGCTCTACGTGGTCAGCCTGTCGGTGCTGGACCCGGGGGTCTTCGCCTCCCTCCAGGTGGGGCAGGACCAGGCCTCGGTCGAGCGGCTGCTGCCGGGCCACCGGCTGCCGTACCGCCCGCCGAGCGGGCCGTCGACGCCGGCACCGCCAACGGGAGAGGGGGTCTCGTGCACGTACTACGCCATCACCGCCCAGCTGTTCGTGGACCGGGCCGGAGACGCCTACCGGATCTGCTTCCGGGACTCCCGGCTGGTCTCGCGTGATGTGCTCGTCTCCTGACCTCCCCCACGACGTCCTTCCCCGCACCACCTCCGTACCGAGCGACCGACAGGAGCCGCCGATGACCACCGCACCGATCCGGGTGCTGCTCGCCGACGACGAGCCCATGATCCGCGCGGGACTGCGCGCCGTGCTCACCACCGACCCGGGTATCGAGATCGTCGCCGAGACCGGGGATGGCCGGGAGGCCGTCGAACTGGTCCGACGCCATCGGCCTGACGTCGCCGTGCTGGACATCCGGATGCCCGGGACGGACGGCATCACGGCAGCTGCCGAGATCCGTCGGAACGGCCTGGCCTCCGGAGTGCTCATGCTGACCACCTTCGGTGAGGACGACTACATCCTGCGCGCGCTCAGCGGCGGTGCGAACGGATTCCTGGTCAAGTCCGGCGAGCCCGAGGAACTGCTCGCCGGGGTGCACGCGGTGGCGGCAGGAGCGGCCTACCTCTCACCCAAGGTGGCCGCCCGGGTGGTCGCCCACCTGGCCGCCACCGGGGCCGGCCACCCCGCCGACCGGCGTGCCGGTGCCCGGGAACAGGTGGCCGCCCTGACCACCCGGGAACGGGACGTGCTGACGCTGATCGCCGCCGGGCTGTCCAACGGTCGGATCGCCCGTCGGCTGGGGGTGGTGGAAGGCACCGTGAAGGCCCATGTGAGCTCCATCCTGGCGAGGCTGGGGGTGGCCAACCGGGCGGCCGCCGCCGTCCTCGCCCACGAGGCCGGGCTGACCCTCGGCGCGACCTGCGCGGGCGGCCCGCGGGACTGAGCCCGCCGTGCCCGGTGCCGCGGCCCGGTCCGGCGCCGACGGCACCGGGGGCACCGATGGCGTCGACGGTGCCGACAACAGCAGCCCGAGGACCGGCACCCCGGTCAGGGCCGTCACCGCGGTGGTGGCCGCTGGCCGCAGGGCGAGGACCGCGGCCGCCGTGACCGCGGCGCCGAGCGCGGCACCGGCGAGCACGTCGTGCGGGTAGTGCACCCCGGCCGCCACCCGCAGGGCGGCCGTGGCACCGCCGACGGGTATGACCAGCAGCGCCCAGCGCGGGCGCAGCAGGACCAGCCCCGTCGCCAGCGCGACCGCCAGGGTGGCGTGGTTGCTGGGGAACGACCAGTCCCCCGGTGGCGGACAGTCGGCGACCGCCGTGCCGGGCAACCCGGCCAGCGCCCGGCAGGGCCGCTCCTCGTCGAGCAGCACCTTCAGCATTTCGCTCGCCCCGTAGGCCAGCACCGTGCCGAGCCCGACCAGCGCCACCCCCGCGACCGCCCCGGTGGCCCGCCTGGTTCGGGCCGTCCACCAGCAGAACGCCAGCAGCAGTCCCAGTACCAGCAGCCCGATCTCGGTGGCCGGCCCCGGCAGCGAGGCCACCGCGTGCGGGGCGTCGCCGACGGCCTCCACCGTCCGCCGGTAGCCGTCGGCCGACCACCCGGCCGACGCCCGAGCCGGCCCCGCCCCGCCACTGCGCTCCGGCGCCAGCCACGCCACCGCCCCGGCCCCCGCGCCGAGCATGGCCGCGGCGAGGACGGGCCTGGGCCTGGGCCTGGCCGCGGCCCTCGTCGTGCCGGTCTTCCCCGCATTCCTGTCCGTGTACGTCATGGTCCGGACGGTAGAAGCCGAAGAGCCCTTTCCACCCGACCCGAAAGTCAAGCGGAGCCCTTGACGATGGTCGGGGTTGACAGCGCGTCACACAGGTTGACCCCGTAGTCTGCGCCCATGCCGGACCCCTCTGCGCTCGCCGTCCCCACCCGCTTCGCGGGCGCCCCCGACCGCGTCGCGCTCGTCCTTCCCGGAGTCGGGTACACACCCGCCAGGCCCCTCCTCCACTTCGCCCGCGCGGTGCTCCTCCGGCACGGTTGGACCGTTCAGGAACTGTGGTGGCAACTTCCCGACGGGTTCGGCGAGTTCGAGCCGGAGGAGCGGATCGCCTGGGTCGAGCGGCAGGCGGTCCGGGCCGTCGACGCCGAGCACGGCGCCTGTCGCCTGGTCGTCGGCAAGTCCCTCGGCTCCTTCGCCGCCTCCGTCGCCGCCGACCGGGGCCTCCCGGCGGCCTGGCTGACCCCGGTCCTGACCGTCGACCACGTGGTCCGCGCCCTCCACCGCACCGGGGCGCCGACCCTGCTCGTCGGCGGCGCCGCCGACAGGCTGTGGAGCCGCCCGACCGCCGACGCGACCGGCCACGAGGTCCTCGAACTGCCCGCCGCCGACCACGGCCTCGAACTGCCTGACGACCCCGTGGGCTCGATCGACGCCCTGCGGCAGGTCACCTCCCGGCTGGACCGCTTCGTCGCGGCCCTGGGCGCGGGACGGTAGCCCGCCTTCGGCGCGGCCGGTCCAGGAGCTTCCGGGAGCCCCGGGGCGGCCGGTGCCCCCCGAGCACCGGGCTCCGCAGCACCGCGGCCACCCTCTGCTGGTCACCACCCGCCAGGACGCCCTGGTCGGCTGGCGCGATCAGCTCGCCCTGCTCGACCACTACCCGCGGATGGCCGCCGCCGTCCTCGACGGTGCCGGCCACAGCCCCCAAGTCGAGGCCGCCGAGGCCGAGCGGGAACTGCACGACGCCGAGGCGGCCCGGGAGCGGGCTGAGGGTGAGGCCGATCGGGCCGGGGCCGCGCTCGCCCGGGCGCGAGAGCGCGACGAACGCGCGCAGGGTGCGCTCGCGCGGGCCGGCGAGCGGGTGCGCACGGCCGGGGCCGCCGTCGGCGCGGCCCGCCGCGAGGCCGGGTCGGCGAGCGAGGCCGTGCGGGAGGCGGCTGAGCGGCTGCACCGCTTCGAGGGGTAGAACGGCGCCGGCGCGCGGTCCGGCTGACGCGGACGGTGCGCTGGCCGGGGACCGGTTCGGGTGTGGGAGGCCGCCCAGATGCCCGGTAGGGCGCCGTGTCGCCTCCGACCGGGGCCCAGCGGAGCGGCGGTGTCCGTCGGCCCAACACCGCGTGCGCGTCGGCGGGCGGCGGGGAGGCTGGCGATGTCCGTCCGGTGTTCGCCGAGCGGGCGATTCCCGGCGTTCGAAGGAGACCGCCATGGCCAGGCCCATGTGGACCGGGGTGCTCACGTTCGGCCTGGTCACCGTGCCTGTCGCCCTGTACACCGCGACGTCCTCGCACGACGTGCGCTTCCACCAGCTGGAGCGCGGTACCTCGGACCGAGTGCGCAACGAACGGGTCAACGAGCGCACCGGCAAGGAGGTCGAGTTCTCGGACATCGTAAAGGGCTTCGGGGTCACCGAGGGCGAGTACGTCGTCGTCGAGCCGGACGAGCTGGAACAGATCTCCCCCGGCCGCTCCCGCACCATCGACATCGCCGGCTTCGTCGACCTCGCCGACGTCGACCCGATCTACTTCGACCGCACCTACTACCTCGGCCCCCCGCGGCCGGGAGTACCAGAAGGTCTACGCCCTCCTCGTCGAGGCCCTGAAGCACGCCGGCAAGGCCGGCCTGGCCATGTTCGCGATGCGCGGCAAGGAGTACCTCACCGCCGTCCGCTCCGAGAACGGCCTCCTGGAGCCCCACACGATGCACTTCGCCGACGAGGTCCGCGACCCCCGTACGGAAGTCGACAACCTGCCGGAGAAGGCCAAGCCGACCGCGCAGGAGGTCAAGACGGCCGAGCAGCTCATCGGCATGCTCGCCATCGAGTGGAAGCCCGACGAGTGGCACGACACCTACGAGGACCAGGTCAGGAAGCTCGTCGAGGACAAGCTCGCCGGCCGCGAGATCGCCGTCTCCACAGGGCCCGCCCCCGAGGCCACCAACGTCGTCGACCTCATGGACGCCCTGCGCCGCAGCCTCGACAGCGCACGCAAGAGCGAAGGCGACGGGCCGGCGGAGAAGAAGCCCGCCCGCCAGGCCCGGACCTCGTCAGCCGCCGGCACTCCCAAGCAGACCGGCGGCAAGAAGAGCACCAGCGCCCGCTCCACCTCCGACAAGACCGCGGCGAAGCGCACCAGCGCCACCGGCAAGCGGCAGCTGTCCCAGCCCACCAAAGCCGAGCTCTACCAGCGCGCCACCGACCTCGACATCCCCCACCGCTCCACCATGACCCGCGACGAGCTCCAGCACGCCCTCGAACAGACCGGACGCCGCCACCGGGCCGCGTCGTAGCCCGCAGGAGCAGGACACGACGTTCCGCGCCCTGCTCCCGCGGGCTACACGGTTACGGGGCCTCGGTCGAGCTCAGGCATGGCCGGGCGAGGGCGCCGGGAGGGCTGGCGAACAGCAGTAGCCCGCCGTCGGCGGATTCGGCGGCTAGAGCGGCGGCAGGAGTCCTCGCGTCATGGCGAAGGCGGAGGTGGCTGCGACGAGCAAGGCGTTGACACGGCCTATCACCCGGTCGATACGCGCCGGGTCGTTGGTCGCGACGGCCTCCTCGAGGTCGTCCGCGTGGCCGCGGGCGGCGAGCGCCTCGATTTCCTGGGCAGTGGCTGCGTCCTCACGGAGCGCTGCCACCAGGGTGGGAAAGTCGAACGGTCGGGGGGCCGCGTGGTTTCCGGCGCCCACCTGGACGGTCGCGCCTTCACTGTGGACGTTGACCCCGAAGACCGTAGAACCGTGGGTGGCGTGGATGTTGATGCCTTGCGGGTCGCTCATGAGGTCCCTTCCGTACAAGTCGGCGCCCAGGGGCGTGGGCGCGTAGTACTGACGGGAGCTCGGGTGACCGATCACCAGCCCCCGGTTGAGCAGTTCGCGTGTGACCAGGCGAACGTCCGCCTCGTTCCAGCCGCGGGCGGCGAAGTAGTCCCCGAGAAAAACGTGCCGCTGGGGACCGGTGCGTGCGCAGATGACGGAGAACAGCTCACGTGCCCGTGCGGGCACATGCTCCGGAACAACCGAAGGAGCGGGAAGGCCGGCAAGGTAGCGGCGATGGTTCCAGGAACGGTAGGCCCGCCAAGGCCGACCCAGAAGGCGCCTGAGGCCCCGTAATCCGCCCAGGCACAACCAGGCCAGCACGAGGAGCACCGCAGAAGCTGCCACAGTGAACGACACGTTGCCCCCAACCCAACGCCGGCCAACGGTTCACCAGGCGCCGCCTGCGCGCCACCGTACTCCATCCGGCAATCGATCCGACATGGTTCGACCGCATGCACGGCCGAGGCATCCATCCGGCCGGGCCGACCTCGGTCGAACTCTCGACCGGTTGATCTGCGCCCGGACCTGCACCGGCATCGGCCCCTCCTTGGTCCGGGGCATGCAAAGAGGGCCCGCCTCCCCGGTGTGCGGGGAGGCGGGCCCTCGCAAGGTCTCGTGCTCCGCCCTCGCAAACTGCGGTTCACCGCCACCGCGCTGACCAGGGAGTTCTGAACGATCACCCGCAAAACCATGGCGCTCCGTCACACCCGTCGAACAGTGTGACGATCTGGTTCCGGACAGTGATGCCTTGGATCGGGTCACCTTCGCCCGAGCACCCACCACCCCGTCGGCCGGCCGCCACTCTTGACCCGGCACGGTCAGCGCCGTGCCACATCGAAAAGGTGCCCCTATGGTTTTCGTCAAGCGGCGATGGCGGCCGGGGGCTCGTAGAAGGTGCCGTCGCGGAGCATGGCGAAGAGCACGTCGATGCGTCTACGCGCCAGGCAGACGAGGGCGGCGACGTGGTGCTTGCCCTGCCGTCGCTTCTTGTCGTAGTAGGTGCGTGACTCGGGCTGGGACAACGACGCGAACGCGGCGAGGTAAAAGGCGCGTTTGAGCCGCTTGTTGCCGCGGCGCGAGGCATGCTCGCCCCGTATGGAGGAACCGGAGCTCCTGGTCACCGGCGCCAGGCCGGCGTAGGCGGCGAGGTGGCCTGCGGTGGGGAAGCTGGTGGCGTCGCCGACGTCGATAAGGATGCGGGCCGCGGTCCTGACCCCGATGCCGGGCATGGAGGTCAGGACCGGGGAAAGAGGGTGAGCCTCCAGCAGTTCCTCGATGCGGGTGGCGAGGAGTCTGCGCTGGTCGAGCACGGAGCTGAGTGAGCCGGCGAGGCTGGGAACGATCAGTGAAGCGGCTTCTGTGCCGGGAACGGTGACGCTCTGCTCGTCGAGGGCTTCGAAGATGTCCTCGACCAGACGCTCGGCCAGCCGCGGAGCCTTGGGCCGCAGCAGGGTCACCAGCCGGCGCCTGCCGGCCTTCCTCAACTGCTTTGGGGAGCCGTGGCGTTCGAGTAGCGTCAGGACGGCGGGATGGTCCAGTCTGGGACCGAGGACTCGCTCCAGCGAGGGGTGGATCTGGGTGAGCAGGCCGCGCAACCGGTTCTTGATCCTGGTGGACTCGCCAGCCAGGTCGTCGTCGAAGCCGACGATCATCTCCAGCTCGGCGACGGTCTCATCGGATGGTGCCAGGTCGCGCAGGGTGTGCGGCATCGTTCGCGCGGCGTCTGTGATGATCGCGGCGTCGCGGGCGTCGGTCTTGGCCTCGCCCGGGTAGAGGTCGGCGATCCTTCGCATCGTCAGGCCCGGCAGGTAGGCGACACGGCAGCCCGTGTCACGGGCCACCGCCAGCGGCAGGGCACCGATCGAGGCGGGCTGGTCGACCACCACCAGCACGGTGCCGTGCTTGGCCTGCAACTTGCTGAACACCTCACGCAGCTTCGGCTCGGTGTTGGGCAACCGTTTGTCGAAGACCCGCTTGCCCGCCGGGGTCAGGGCGGTGGCATGGTGCTCGCCCTTGCCCACGTCCATGCCCAGGTAGACATCGATGTCACCCGTGTCGATCACGTGCACTCTCCATGTCGCGCCCTCCCCGGCCTCACCTGCGGCATCAGCGTGCCGGCATCCACGTTACGAAGAGCATGCCTTGCCCTGGACGGGATCGGCGCTCGTGCCCCTAATCAGCGGTCTACCGATGCCTCCGATGCCCGGTGACACCACCTTTTCGATCATGATCGACTGGGGAGGCAAGTCATGCCGGGACCGGAGGCCGGGAACCCCGTTGCGGGGTCACGAAAAAGGTAACGGGGAGGCAGATGATGGGCACCACCCGGCAGGTCGAGCTCCTACGGACCGAAGTCGGGCAGATCCTGCGCGAAGGCCTCAAGGAGCTGCGCACCGACAACGCGGCCCTGCGCGCCGACCACACCGCACTGCGCACCGAGCTCACAGCCGCCGTCACCGGGGAGCTGCAGGACGTCCGCGACGAGCTGCGCCGCGCTGTGGGCCGCGACCGCAAGGAGCTGCTCGAGGCCCGCCAGGAGATTCGGGACCTGCGCCGGCAACTGGACGACGCCCGCGCCGGGCGGTCGGCGCAGCGGGCCGCCGACCCCGGCCGGGACCCGGATCCGCCGCCGTTCTTCCACGGGAGCAGTACACCCGCCGTTCCCGCCGGCCCTGGCCCGTTGCCCGGACGCGACAGTGCCTGGACCGGCCAGGAGCCGGCCGCGACCGCCACCGACGGGCAGGCCGTCACTGCGGCCGGCCAGCCGACCTTCACCGACCGCACCGTCCAGCCGACCTTGCCCATGAAGGAGACCACCGTGCCCGACCAGATCGCCGACGAGCCGAGCAACGAGCCGGTCGGCCCCACGTCCGAGGCCGGCATGGTCGCCGAACTCACCGCGGCCGTCGGCGACCTGCTGCCCGCTACCGAGGCAACCACCGCCCGCCCGGCCTCCACCACGGCGCCTGCGCCGGACACCCTGATCGGCACAAGCCGCCTGGAGGCCGACCTCTTCCACACCCTGACCAGCGCGGCGTGTGTGGGCTCCGCCGAACTGGTCTGCCATCCCCACGCCTGGCAGTTCATCGGCTCCCGCGCCGCGGCCGCCAGCCCGCACTTCCAGTTCCCCGCCGGCATCACCCAGGAGAAGACCGACATGGTCGTCGTCCTGCTGCCCGGCCCCAGCCTCATGGCCGTCATCAAGGCCCTCTACAGCGCCTACTGGCTCGCCGGCAGCGACCTGGCCCGTATCGAAGACCGCGCCCTGGCCCTGGCCTATTACACCGCCATCGCCCACGAGGTCCGCAAAACCCAGCCGGTCACCGCTACCACCGAAACCCCCGAACCCGACCGGCCCCGACTCCGCATCATCATCGACCAGCGCCCCACCTGAACACCTGAGCCGCACACCAGACCAGCCCCAGCCGGGCTCCCCACACCAACCACCGACACCCGGCTGACATCCAAGGGGGTGGCGTCACCGGTGACGCCACCCCCTTGGATGTCACCGGTGACGCCCGCTACCCCTGGGCCCCGAACTCCAGGACCGTCCCTGCGCTCGCCTTGCCGAGCGGTCGCAGGCCTGCAGGAGGGCGCGCACCTCGGCGACGAGGTGTCCGGGACGGACGGTTCTCCATCCGCCGCCGACCGTTCTTCTCCGCAACGGCGAAGGCCGGGCCCGTCGGGGATTCGACGGGCCCGGCCTGGGCCTGCGCGGTCGGTCAGCCGGTGCGGCCGAGGTGGATCACAACGATGGTGACGGCGGCCTCGGTGATCTCGTACATGACGCGGTAGAGGCCGACGTGCATCCGCCGCAGGTCGGGCGAGCCGTACTCCGCGGTGCCCGGCGGGCGGGGGGAGTCGGCGAGCAGGTCCACGGCGTCCATGACCTGCCGCAGGCCTTCGGGGTCGTCCTTGAGGAAGCGGGCGGCCGCGTTGATGGCCGGCTCGTCCCAGATGATCGTGCAGCTCAAGCGGCGGGCCCCATGCCGAGCTGGGCGCGGACCTGCTCGTGCGGGATGGCCGTGGCCGTGCCGGCCGCCTGCCGGGCCCGGTACTGGGCCAGGGCGAGGGCGTCCTCCAGGTCGGCCAGCTCCTGGGGGTTGATGAGGACCGCGGCGGGCTGGCCATGGTCGGTGATGGTGATGCGCTCGCGGGCGTGGGAGGCACGCCGCACCAGCGTCCCGAGGCAGGCCCGGGCTTCCGTGATCGGCAAGGTGTCACGGGCGGGCCCCGGACGCCCACCAACCCCGGAACCGCCCGGCGGAGTGCGCCTCCCGACGAGAACCGGAACCACGCCCCTTTCCCGCAGCACCGCTGCGCGCCAGCGTGCTCACGGCGTCCGGGGACTACGCCGCCGGACGCCGTGGGAGGCGCCGCCGTCGCATCGCCCGGCGTGTCGCCGTCGGTGCTAGCCCCACTCCCACGCTCAGGACGACCGTCGCCGCGGCCAGCAGGGTGGACCGCCAGGGCCAGGGCGCGCCCGTCAGTTCCAGATGGGCCGAGGGGTACTCGGAGAACTTCGCGGTGGCCAGCGCCGTACGGCGGTCGCTGTGCTCGGCGAGGTCCCGCAGGACGGGATCGAAGCCGAACTCCCCGGACCGCCGTCCCCCGCCGGGCAGTTCGGCGGTGAGCCCGTTGCGGCGGGCCCAGCCGCTCAGCACGGTGCCGAGGCCGGAGGCGTCCCTGACGCCGGGCACCACGAAGCGGTCCGCGCCGTGGGCGTCCCCCGTCGCCGGCCGGGTGACGAGGACCAGACCGTGGCGGGTGGTGACGGTGTCGCCGGCGCCGATCACTACCGTCCGGGTGGCGAAGGAGACTCCGCCGTACCCTTCGACGGCTGCGGCCGCGTCGATCTCCTCGACCCCGTCGACCAGGCCGATGGCCGTGGTGGGTCGCAGCCACGGGAACGCGGCGTTGAGGGCGTACGGCAGGTCGCCGAGGGTGAGGTGGTTGGCCGGTATCGCGGTCGGTCCGTCCGGAGTCCAGCCGGGGTAGGACAGCCCGGTGCCGATACGGGTCGCTTCCGTCTCGCCGGCCAGCTCCTCGACCACCCGCAGGGCGCCCACGGTGCCGGAGGTGACGCCCGCGGTGGTGGTCACCCGCCCGTCCTCGACGTAGCGCTGCCCGCGCTTCCAGTCGACCTTCGGATAACTGCGTTCCAGGGAGCCGATGTTGGACCAGAACGACGTGGCGTCGCGGCCGTCGAGCAGACCGGAGGCGGCCAGCAGCTCGGAGCCCGCGCACACCCCGAGGATCCGGGCGCCCTTGCGGTGGCGTTCGACGATCCACCGGCGCAGGCCCTCCTCGCCCGCGCCGGTGGGGTCGGTCACCGCGGGCACGACCACCACGTCGGGTTCCGGCAGGGTGCCGTCCGCCACCTCGGCCAGCGTGTGGTCGGGCAGCAAATGGGCGCCGCCGGACAGCGGGCTGACACGGCGTTCGGCGGCCACCGTGTAGACGAACATCTCCCGCGACTCGGCGAACACCTGGTAGGGCGCGAGTACGTCGGTGGCCACCGAGCCCGCGTTGCCGACCGCGACCGCCACCGTGATCCGGCCGGGTGGCACCGGCCGGGCGGCCGGCCACGCCCTGGCACCGGATCCGCGGGGGGCGGCGGCGAAGCTGTCGGCCATCGACGCGCTCACCCCCGCGAAGGCGATCCCCGCGAAGGACGCCGCAGACAGCGCCGTGGCCAGCAGTACCCAGCCGATACGGCGCAGGGCCCGGTGCCCCTTGCCCGCCTCGGAACCAGAACCCACCTCGGAACTCACTTCGGACAACACATACCTCGACAATCCGGGCACCGATCGGCAGCGTGGTGCCGCCGGCCCTTGTGGAAACGACTTCATGGAAACGGGGAAACCCGTGGAAACGCGAAAGCGGAAGAGGCCGGGGGAGGGAGGGCGACGGCCCTTACGCAGGGGCCGGGTCCGTCAGGCGGTCGGCCGCAGCGGTGCGCGCAGCCGCGAGGGAGGGGCTCCGAAGGCGTCGGCGACCACCCGGCGCAGCTGCCGCGCGTCGCGGAAGCCGCAGCGGGCCGCGACCGCCTCCACCGTCAGATCGGTACCGGACAGCAGGGAGCGGGCCCGCTCCAGCCGCAGTTGCCGCTGGTAGGCGAACGGGGTGATGCCGGTGACCGCGGTGAAGGCCCGCGTCAGACCGCGCGGGGACAGCCCGGCGAGGCCGGCGAGTTCCCGCAGGGTGAAGGCGGCGTCCAGGTGCTGGGCCAGGTGGTCCTGCACCCGGTGCACCGCGGGCTGGACGTGGTCGCGGTGCAGCAGGAACGGACTGATCTGCGTCGCGTCCCCGTCCCGCCGCAGGTACAGCACCAGTTCGCGGGCGACCCGCGCGGCCAGTTCCGGGCCGCGGTCCCGCTCGACCAGGGACAGCGCGAGGTCGATCCCCGACGAGATCCCCGCACTGGTGCTGATCCGCCCGTCGTGCACGTAGAGCGCGGCCTCGCGGACCCGGGCCCGCGGGTACCGCTCGCGCATCGCCGAGGTGAGCGACCAGTGGGTCGTGCACGCCCTGCCGTCCAGCAGTCCCGCTTCCCCCAGGACGGCGGCACCGCTGCACACCGACGCCACCCGGGCACCCGCGTCGTACGCCTCGCGGACCCAGCGCACCACGGCGGGCTCGACCAGCCGGTCGGATCCGGTCAACCGGGGCCCCGGTACGAGCACCAGATCGCCGGCCGTCGGCCGGGTCGTCGGCAGCGGTGCCAGACCGGCCAGCCGCAGGCCCTGGGCAGACCGCAGACCGTCTGCCTCGCCGACGTACTCCAGCCGGTAGCCGCCGCCGAAATGCGCCGCGGCGTCGAACACCTGCACAGGACCACCGAGGTCCAGCAGGTTCACCTCGGGCAGCACCAGGACCAGGACTCGCCCGGTGCACCCGTTCGTCTCGTCGCTCACCCCGCCACGGTAAGCCGGCCCGGGTCGCCCGCACGAGGTCTCCCGGGGGCTGGTATCGGACGGATTCGGCACTCGGAGGCACCGGCGCGACCCCAGATGCGGTTGCAGTATTAACTGATCGTTTCAGAATGCTGTCCTGCGGAGATGCTGGCGGCCCATGGAACAATCCCCTCAGCCACGATCTCAGGGGGTGACGCGATTCCATCGCTTGAGCGGCTCGCAGATGTCCTGGGCCTGGTCCGTTCGCGCTCGACGATCCGGATGCTCTCGAGCCCATGGTGAGCAGCGTCGACCTCAGTTGGCCATATGGAGATCGGCCGGTCGCCCCTCGGATCGACCGGCCGTCATGACAACTGGTTGCTCCGGCGCCGGGTCCGACCGGACGGTGAGCACCACCAGGCAGTCATCGGACCAGGATCAGGCCGCAGCTGTAGGCGCGGGCATGGCCGAAGCCGTGGGTGAGGGCGGCCGTGAGTGCTTGTGGGTCCGTGACGGTCAGGGTGCCGCGGATCTCGGCCCGGCTGATGAGCAGGCCCCGGTGGGGGCCGTGGCTGGAGACCTTCGGCAGGATGCGGAGGGCGAGTCGTTCTATGTCCGAGTCGACGCCGAGCCGGACGACGCCGTCCGGGGCCACCGCGGGTTCGCCGGCCGGCTGGAGGCGGCGGGCGAACCAGGCCTTCACGTGTTCCGGGCGGGTGTGCGGCACTCGCACGCCCCTTCCACTGCCGCGTCCGGGTGCGGGAGACCCGGACGGCCGGCTGCTGACCGGGTTGACGACCGTGCGGAAGTCGAGCCGCTCCCCGGTGCGGAAGGTTCGGTCCACCACCAGGCTGTGCGGCGGTTCGACCAGCGCCGCCCGGGGCAGGCCGCTCCAGTCGCCGGGGACGGCGGACTGGACGACCAGGGAGAGTCGGGCGGTGCTCAGGTCGACGGTCCAGCTGGAGAGCACCTTCATCTGGGCGCGGGCGTCGCGGCTTCCGTCGTCGACCCAGCCGCGGAATCCGCTCATGACGATCC
The DNA here is from genome assembly GCF_042677365.1 of Kitasatospora sp. NPDC127116. Classification (NCBI taxonomy): domain Bacteria; kingdom Bacillati; phylum Actinomycetota; class Actinomycetes; order Kitasatosporales; family Streptomycetaceae; genus Kitasatospora; species Kitasatospora sp. NPDC127116. Next base: position 41,149 of record NZ_JBHXTL010000001.1, on the reverse strand, counting down.
GGTGCATGTCCTGGGCGTCGATCAGCGACTTGGCGGTGAAGGGGTGCCTGGCGTCCAGGGTGATCAGGGTGTGTGTGGCGACGAATCTGGCTGCCGCGCTGGCGGGGACGGGCTCGGTGGTGCGGGGGGTGTTCACGGGATGATGTCCCATTCGGTGGCGTGCGGGGCGATGGTGATGCGGTGCCGGGACTCCCAGCGCTGCCGGTGGACGGGGCCGCTCGCCAGGAACCGTTCGGGCTGGTCGCGGACCGGCCCGACGCCCGGCAGCGGGTGCGGGCTCTCGATCCAGGCCCACCGGGTCCGGGCGGCGTTCGGCGGGTCTTGCCCGTCGTCGGCTGCCGGGAGCAACGCCCGGGTTTCGAAGACCTCCGAGAGGGTGCCCGGGGCGAGGCCGACGAAGAGGTCGCCCGAGGGTGGGCAGGATTTGCGGCCCAGCCAGAGCAGGTGCTTCGGGTGCTCCAGTGCGTGGGCGATGCGTTCGAGCAGTGCCCGGTCGGAGTGCTGGAGGCCGACGAGGAAGGCCGCGTCGGACAGGTACCAACGCTCGGTGATCATGGCGTGGCGGCTCACGTCACCTGCGACCAGCGCCCCGGATCCGGGGTCCGCCGCGATCCGCTTCGGCGCGCCGTACCAGGATGCCAGCGCGTGGCTGCCGAAGGATGCGGTCGTACCCTCCCTCTGCTCCCCGAGCACCTCGACGGCCGCGGCCCGGCGGTGGTCGGTCACGAGGTCGCGGGGGCGGACGGGATACTTTCCGCCCCCGACGGTGTGGTAGTCCCGCATGGGCGTTCCGGGGCGGTCGGCGCGGACGCCGAAGAGTACGGACGCGAGTTCGTCGAGCGGATCCTCCCGGTCGAGGCCGAGGGCTGCCGCACAGAGGCCGATGACTCCGGACTTGGTGGGCCGGGTGTGGGTGTCGCGCTGTGCGAACCGGCCTTTGATGCCCCAGGACTGCAGCGGCCCGGCCAACCTGATGAGCAGAACGTGCTGCGGTGCATCAGTGGTCGTGGTGGAACCGGTCGTCACGGTGGGAGCGGTCGTCGCAGGGGCGTCGGTCACGGCGTGAGGTCCTGGATGGAGTCCACGACATCCACGGCCCCGGCGAGGTCGACCGTCTCCAGGAGGTCCTCGATCTCCGGGGCGTAGGTGAGGACGCGCGCGGACCGCAGGTCGTCGCGGCGCTTGCTGACGAAGAGGTGGTGCCGCATCAGACGGCGGACGGCCGCCTGGCCGGCCGGGCCCTCGCCGCCGCTGCTCTCGGGGTTCTCGTCCACCGGGTTCTGGAAGGCGGCGGCGTAGTTGTACGGGCGCTCGCCCTCGAAGGCGAGCACGAGTGCCGGCAGCGAGCCGGTGGAGGCGGTGGAGTTCTTCTTCGCCTCCGGGACGGCCTCGACGAAGGCGTTGACGAATTCCGCCTCGGCGGCGGTCGCCGCTTCCTCTGCCTCCTCCGCGTCCATTCCGGCCTGCTGGAGGTTGGCGCGGAGCTGTCGGCGGTCCAGGACGGCGTGCCGGTAGAAGGTCCCGGAGATCAGCGACTGGTAACCGGTCATGCCCGCGCCCGCGTCATCCGCCGTGTCGAGGAAGCTGAGGGCGTTGCGCTTGCGGTCGAGCTTCGCGTCGTCGGCCGCCGCGTAGAAGTCCTCGATCTGCTCCGCGGCGTGCACGGTGAAGGCATGGCTGGTCTGCACCGCCCCGTCGACGTTGGGCGAGTCGGCGATTTCGGCGAGGAAGCGCCCGTAGAGGGCGATGTCCACGGCGTCACGGGGCGCGATGGCGAGCAGGACGGCGTTGCGTGTGCTCTTGGGGAGCGGGGGGAGGCTCGTACTGCCGGACTCCGTGGCTGCCTGCGCGTCGTCGTTCTCCTGCTCCTCGCCGTTCTTCGCCGCTCCGCGGCGGGGTTTCTTCGCGGTCTTCTGCTGGCCGGCGAGGTAGCTGTCGCGCCACGGCCGGAGCTCGTCGGCGCTCTCGGCGATGTGCCGGGCGATCCTGGTGCCGGCGTCGGCGGGCGCGAAGATCAGCACCTTGGTCAGGTTGGCCACCGTCTTCTTGGCCGGGTCGCCGAACTTCAGGCCGCTCGCCTCGATCACGGCGCGGGCCGTGATCAGGGCCTCCTCCTTCTCCCAACCGTGCTCGGAGGACAGTTCGGCCGCCGTGAGCAGCGCCCACTCCCTTGTCCGGGTGCCCATGCTCCGGCCCTTGAGGGCACCGATGCCGGCGTTGGCGCGGTTGCGGGCGTAGACCCGCTCCGCGCGCCGCCGGGCCTGGCTGGTGATCATGTGCCGTTCGAACCCGCCGTACACGAGGGACTTGGGCTGACCGTTCTCGTCCCTGACCGGGAGGACGGCGACGAGCGTCTCCAGGAGGTGGAGCGAGAGGAACGGGCTTTGGGAGTCTGCGGTCACGCGGTCGTGTCCTTATGGTCGGTCGGGATCGTGTACGTGTCGTGCTCGGCCTACTGGTTCTGCCGGTTCTGCCAGTCCTGCCGGGTCTACCGGCTCTGCCGCGTGCCGTCGGCCGTCCGGCCCCGGTGGACCGGAGCGTGGAAGTCGACCGACCACCGGTAGGCGATGCGCGCCTGGCGGTCGTTCCAGAGGATCAGGTCATCGGTGAGCTGCGTCCAGGACGGTGGGAGCTGGTCGCAGGACCGCAGCCGGACGATCGTGTGCTGCAGGTGCCGCCACGGCACCCTCCGGCTGACGACCACCCGGTCCACGAGCCGCTGCGCGCCCGGGTCGCCCGGTCCCCGCCCCACGCTGTCACCGATGCGCGCCGCCGCCGTACCGAGACTTCCGTAGCCGTAGGCGGGCGTCGAACGGCCCTGGTGGTAGAGCGCGAAGAGGAAGGCCATCCGCTCGAACAGGTCGCGGTGGTTCTCACCGCCGTACCAGCCGGCCCGGATGTGCGCGTTCGTCCGGCCCCTGGCACGGCGCAGGTTGGCCAGAGTGCCGTACTCGCGGTTGCGCACCAGGGTGGTGAGCCAGGCCACCAGTGCGGTGCTGTCGTGCGGGAAAGCGTCCTCGACGGGGTACCCGTCTCGGGGACTGTCCTCAGTCATGGGCGGTCTCCCCCCGGAGTTCGGCCGGGGCCTTCGTCGGATGGCTGATGTCGTCCTCGAAACGCTTCAGGGCGGCGGCCCTGGCCTGGAAGCCCCGCTCGTTGGGCGGGAGGGTGTCGAGGCGGTAGACGAGGTGGGTGCGGGCCACGTCGGTGAGGGTCCGCGTGTACTCCAGGAGCAGGGCCGCGACCGGGTCTCCCGGGTTGTCGTACCCCTCGTCGATCACTGCCTCCAGCAGCTGATCGAAGGGCTTGGCAGCCTCGGGCCAGAACATCCACCGCGCGTCGAACCGGGACATATGCCGGGCTTCGTCGGCCGGCCGCGCTGCCGAGTGGACCTTCTCCGAGGCGAGGATCGCCGCCCGTTTGAGACTCCACGCCAGGTATTCGGCGATGCGTGAGCCCCGCCGGGACGCACGGTAGAGCTGCGCCTCCATCGCCGGGGCGTAGGGGAAGTAGCCGTCCGTCCAGGAGACCGGCAGCGTCTTGTTGGAGACGAGGCCGACAGCCCACAGGTGGTAGGGCGCGCCCTGGGAGTCCCGCTTGCGCGGCAGCGAGCGCAGTCGTGCGTACAGGCCGGGCTGCGCGTCCTTCACCGCGCTGTACAGGGCGTGTGCTTCCTGCCAGAGGGCACGCGTGGGCGACGGCCACAGGGGCTTGAGCTCTCCCCCGCTGGTCCGGCTGAACACGGCGTCCTGCATGTGCTTTCCCGGTTCGAGTTCGAGGACCTCGCCGGCTCCGATCAGCACGCGGTCGACGACGATCCCACCGTCCGCATCGCGCTTCGGTCGCAGCAGGACGGAGCGGCCGAGGGCGCTGTGCAGGTCGGCGGGGCTCTCCGGCACCCGGGGGCGGGCCCGCACGGCGAAGTTCCGGCGGTTGACGGAACCACTGGTCCAGGAGGTGTTGAGCCGGCCCGGTTCTCCTTCTGGCGGATAGAGGTTGAGCCGCAGGGTCTCGCCGAACGTACGGCCGAGGGGGACGACCCGGATCCGTCCCTGCAACCGCCCGGTGGACAAGTTGGTGACGGTAGGCCCGAGGATCCGGCCGGTGATCCTCGCCCTGCCGTACGTGCCGTACACGTGCTGGGCGAGCATGGCCCGGAACGCGTCCGCTGCCGGCAGCGGCTCGCCGTCCTCGAGGTGGTGGTGGTCGAAGAACTGGTTGTAGTCACCGGCCCGCTCGATGACCAACTGTGCTGTCCCCGTGCCGCTCTCTTCGAAGGAGGAGGCCAGAAGGGAGTTCTGACCGAGAGGCGTATCGGGGTGGAACAGGTCCCAGTGCTGGTCCGGCTCAGCAACCAGCCACTCGGCCGCGGAGCGGAGGCTGCGTTCGTCACGGATCCACTCCCGCCACTCCTCGGGCGTGTTCGGACACGCACCGGAAGCGAAGCAGATGGCCATGACGAACTCGATGACAGCAACAGTCTCGCCCGGCGTCGGACAGTCGATCGTCGTCAAATAATCTGCTCGATCGAGGAGTTCACACAAGGAGAGCGCAACCCTGGCACCTTCGGGCGTCACGGAGGGAATGCACGGCTCTCGCCGCGGATCCCAGCTGAGGCACTGCTCGACCGGGGCCGAAGGGTGCGTTGGCGGCAAGTCTCTGCCCATCACTTCATATGATCGCCGTTTTCTGGCAAGGGAGTTGTCACTCCCTTGCAGAGCCCGACGCTAACACCCGGGATCGGATCGTGTGGCTCGATCGACCGGATTGCCCCGCCATCCCGGTCCGGGACGACGGGGCACCGGACAGCCCCCACAGATGCAGAGGAAATGGCACTCGGCACCGCGCCGGGCGCGCGCAGTGGGCAGCGGGCGCCCCTCCGCGCGCTCCGGGCGCCCGCTCACCTGGTCTGGCGGCGCCTGGCGAGAATGACCAGAGTGGACCGGGCATCACGGCGGCGGTCCGGGGTCCGGGCCAGGACCGAGGCGAGGGCCACGATCGCGAGGACGACCCCGTACAGCAGGCCGGCTGCGGCGGCCAGCACGGCGGCCGCGGTTGCGTCCTGGGTCAGCATGGAAAGCACGCTCATGGGGAGATCCTTCTGTCGGGGGCCGTCTGTGGCCCGCGGTCGATGGGCCGAGCTTCTGACGGCGTGCCGGTGCGCCTCCACGTCCGGACGGGGTTTCCGCTGGTCAGGGGCCCTTTATTCACCAGCGCGGGAGCAGAAATGGTCAGTAGTACGGCGCCCGGGGCGGCACGTAGGCGCCTCGGTGCGATGCTGCAGGAGTTGATCGAGACCCGCGGCATCAGTAGGCGGGCCGCCGCGCAACTCGTCCCGGACGGCGCGTTGCAGGAGTCGGTCCTCCGGCGCTGGTGCCGCGGTGAGGCCGCTCCTCACGCGACAGACTTGTTCTGGAGCCTGATCGAGCACCTGCAGGACCGTCCCGGCCCGCACCTCCAGCCGCGCGACGAGTGGGAAGCGGCTCTCCGTGCTGCCCAAGGGGAGACTGCCAGGGGCCGGCACGAGTGGAGAGCCGACTCGGAGAAGCGCGGCAGGAAGCGCGAGCGCGCCGCTATGGACGCCTTCGTCTGTGATCGGAGTCCGCAGGCGGCCTCGTATCTGTGGTGGCACGCGCAGCTTCCCGTGGGAAAGACAGCGCTGCTCGCCGACTACGCGAGGCAGCCGCCGAAGGATGTCGACCTCCTGATCTGCGTCCTGTCCGAGGAGCACGGGAGGAACACCCGTACCGGATTCCTCGCCGCCCTGCGCCGACAGCTCCAGGTGCCCGCGCCCCGGAGGAAACAGTCCGACGAGGCGGAGTTCACGCGCCTGCTCACCAAGGCCGCGAGTCATAGTCGAAAGCAGAAGCGGCAGCTCCTCCTTGTGGTCGACGGCTTGGACGAAGACCGCGCCTGGCCTATGGCTGGGGCAACTGGTGGAACCGGGGTGTCGAGCATCGCCGCACTTCTCCCGGCCATTCCCCCTGCGAACGTCCGTGTCATCGTTTCCAGTCGGCGGAGCTGGCCGCTGCCCGCCGACGTCCCCGAAGGGCATCCGCTGCGCTGGCGCGAGTGCCTTCGCCCGCTCACCGCCGGCGACTGGTCGGAGGATGTCGAGCAGGCAGGCTTCGCGGACCTGGAGCGGCTGCGTACAACCGACCTGGGCCGGGCCGTCACCGACCTGCTCGCCATCACGGACGACGGGAGCGGCTTGCGCGCGGCCGACCTTGCGGAGCTGACCGGGGCCTCCGTCGAGGACGTGACCGGCCTGCTGCACAGCAGGGAGCAGCGCTGCATCGTCTCGAACGAGGAATCGGCCGGGGCCCACCTGCTGAGCCACCCCGACATGCCGCACGCCATCCGGCGGGAGTGGGACCAGGCCACCGTAGAGCGCTGCACTCGTCGGCTGCACGCGTGGGCGGAGCGCTGGCGTGAGGCCGGCTGGCCCGAGGGCTCTCCGACCTATCTGCTGACCGAGTATCCGCAGATTCTGGACACGGTCGGTGAGCGCGGACGGTTCCTGCTCGACCCGCTGCGATTGCTGCGGGTGGAGAACACGCTGGGCCCTCAGGTCATGCTCGACCAACTACGTCGTCTCAAATCCGAGCTCGAGGCGGTCGAGGTATCGGACCCTGAACAGCAGGGGGCCGGGACCGCCATCCGGCTGGCCGCGGCGCTGGACCTCGTGCAGCGCCGGGTCGGACCGGTCCCGCCTCGGGCTCCGGTGCTCCTCGTACGGTTGGGGGACGTCGCCCGCGCCTGCAGTGTGGCCCGCTCGGAGCCGGAACTCGTGGTGCGGGCCGCCCGGCTGGCCGAAGTCGCCGTCGAAGCGGCACGCGCCTGGCACCCCGATGCCACGGCGATCGCGCGAGAGGCAGCCGACTGCATGGTCCGGGCGGGCCGGTTCACTCCGCGGGCCGGTGGCTTCTTCGAGGACGCCTGTGCGGAAGTGGCGGAGGCAGCGCGCGCGTTGGACACGATCGGCAGGAGGGATGAGGCAAAGACGCTGTTCCGAGCCGTGGTGCTCAGCGACGCGGCCGACATGGACGCGCTCGCCGACGGATCGGTCCTCCTCTCCGCAGGCGGCTGCGAACGCTTCGTGGAAGCCCTGGAAGAGCACGCGGAGGAGCTGAGCGAGGCCAACCCTCGGGCCCAGGCCATGGCTGTGGACATCTGGGCGACCATCGCCCGCGCCTCCAGCTCACGCAACGTCGCGAACCTGAACCGCATCGAAGAGCTCTGTGAGGCCATCGACCTGTCCGACGGGCTGATCGTGGTGGACGTTCTCGCAATCGCGGCCCAGGCCTTGGCGACCATGGGCCGCCGGTCGAAGGCCTGGGACGTGCTCAAGACCGCGCGGGACCGACTGCACACTGCCCTGGTCAGGCTGGACTCTCCAGCCGAGCGGGCCCACCGGGGACGCGAGTTCTCCGGCACGATGGACCGTATGGTCCGCGCCGAGACCGCGGCCGGCACCGGCCTCACACCTCACCTGGACGCCAAGCTGCTGGTGACCGCCCTTGGCCAGGGGGTTCGCACCGGCGTTCTAGGCGACGACCAACTGGAGCGGGCGGAGGCCTTTCTCTCAACAGTCGACGAACAGGTGGCAGCAGAGCACGCCGCCCACCTCGCGGCGAAGAAGGAGGAACGACGGGTCCACCGGGCGAAGGTGGAAGCGAGCGCGAAGGCTTTGAAGGATGAGCGGGAGACCAAGCGGAACCTCGCGCAGACTCCCCCGACCCGAAGTGCACGGCCTCGTGCCCAAGCGAACGAAGAACCCCCGCCGTCCACCCTCCCGGGCCGAAACCCGGCGCTCGGGAACCACGAACCCCTCATCGGTCCGGTCACCCGGCTCCAGTACGCGGAACAGCTGGTGCACGACGGCAACGTCGAGCTCGGGCGCGAGCAGGTGGAGGCCGCTGTCCGCTCCTCGCTCCCCGACACTCCGATCGTTCTGAGCGCCCGCTCGACCGAGGAATTGGTCCGGGCGCTCGGTACGGCCGGTGAGTTCGGACAGGCCGAACAGCTGATCAGCTTCTCGACGGAGCCGGGCGACCGCGCTCGTCATCTTGCCGCGCTGTCCATGGGATGCTCTCTCGGCGGTCGCTCGACCGAGGCGGTTGCGTACGCCCACGAGGCCGCCCGGCTGACCCCTCGCACTCCGCACTTCGCCGTGCGAGGAGTCGTCGCACAGGCCCTGGCCCATGCAGGGGACGCGGAAGCGGCACTGTTGGTGGCCCGGATGGAGGAGTCGGCGGACGCCAAGGCTTCCTCTTCGGTGCGGGGCAGGCGGGCTCGACGCGCGCTGGTTCTCGTCGCCGTCGGCGTGGCACGGCACGATCCGGAACGGGCCGCTGAACTGATCGGGCCAGCGATCCAGCTGGTACGACGGCGCATCGGCGCCGGCCGCCCGGTCGGCCAACTTCCGGCGCTGGCAGAACTGCTGCTCGCAGTCCCCGATCCGACGCGACCGGATCCGGAGCTCAGCGAAGCGATCCGGCTCGCCTCGAAGTTCGTGAACGGGCCTCGACAGACCTGGGACCGGGAGGAGACGGTGCTCCTGGCCCTGCTGCGGCGACTCGACTATGCACCCGCACCGGGACGCGCCGCAGGTGAACTGGACGAATGGCTGCGCTCCCTACGCCCCGAACGGGCTCCCCACGCCGAACTCGCCCTGCTCAGCGCCCTGGACGGCGGTGCCGCCGATGCCCTGCGCATCGCGAACGCAGCACCGACACCGACGGCGCGTGCCGTTGCGCTGGCTGCTGCCGCCCACGTCCTGGCCGAGGCGCCCGCAGTCCTGCCCGTCGAGGAGCCCCGGGACAGCACTGCTCAGCTCTGCCTCACGCTCGCTCACGCTGGGGGAGGCCGTCACGGCCGCACGGACACAGACAGGGCGGCAGCCCAGGGCCTTCTCCAGGAGCTGCTCGCCGACGGCTGTTGGACCCAGGCGATCCCGTTGCTGCCGCGGCTGGTTCCCGAGTCTCTGCGCCCCCTGAGCGAACTCGTCGCCGCACAAATCAGCAGCCGAAGCATCTGACGAAGGAAGTCACCCCGCGCCGTCGGCGCTGGGCCATCGCTCGCTGCAACGGTGCTTGTCGCGAGAAGCCGTCATGAGCAGGCTGGCCGTGAAGAGTGCGATCATCGCGGGATTCCGGCCCTTGGCCGCTGTGGCAAGGGCGAAGGCCAGGGCGCAGGCCACATCAGTTGGGAAGTGGAGCACAGTCCTCCGGCCCGGCCGTTAACCGTCGGACAGCCCGGACATAGGATCACACAGCAACACGCGGCGAAGGTTGCCGTGTCAGGGAGGTGGCGGTGCAGGAGCAGGCGCATCGGGTCGGCGCGGCCTGGTCGGCGAGCGGGTTGCGGCTCATCGACGGGAAGTACCCCCTGGCGGTGGAGCGGTACGTGCTGCGGCAAGTCGCCCGCCTGGTTCCCGGGGTGACCACGGTGACCCCGCACGCCCGCTACTACGCGCTGCACGCCCTCGTCGCCACCGAGGCCGAGGAACGAGCGCTGGGCAACACCGAAACGCAGGAGCTGCTGCGCCGCTGCGAGGTGGTGCTCGCCGCCGCCTCCCACCTTCACGGGGAGGACCACGGCCTGTACGGCCTCCCGCAGGCTCATGGCGAGGGCCGGCTGCGTGGGCTCTTCACCGCCTCGGCGGTGGAGTTCGCGGCGGCCGTCCGACCCGCCGAAGGCGGCTACACCCGCAGCAAATGGGGCTTCCTGCCGCCGTACCAGACCTCCGAGCGTGAACTCGGCATCCTGACGGCCGTCCGTGGCTCCGCGGGCCGCCCCGCGCCCGGGCCGCGGCTGGACCGCAGCCCCGTCCGGGAAGGCCTCGAACCGGTGCTGGGTCTGGCCCGGGGAGAGGAGCTGCGGATGGCCGACGTCGAGCCCTACGTGGAGCAGCTCTGTGTCTGCCGGGGCGGCGCGCAGCCGGACGGGCGGTGGCTGGCGGAGCTGCTGTGCCGGGCGTCCGAGGACGGCTCGGACGAGGTCGCCTCCCGGCGGCGGGAGACCGTCCGGCTGCTCACGCGGGTCCTGGACGGTCACCCGTCGGAGCGTCCAGTGGAGGAGGCAGTGGGTGAGTTCCTGGCCCTCGATCCCCGGATGAGCGAGGGCGGCGAGCTGGCCGGGTACGTCTGCGCGGCCGACTGGCGCGGGCTGGCGCTGCGGAACTACTCGGTGACGGCCTGGCGCAGGCTCTGGTCCTGGCTGGTCGGGCAGGCCGCGGAGGGCGTCCACCAGGCTGAGTGGGCCGACCGGTTCGCGCAGGCCATGCCGCCGGGCACGGTCGGCGAGTTCTGGGATGCGCTGCCGACCCCGGGAATCGGTGCCACACCGAACTCCGGCACCGCCCGCTTCGGCTCCACCGGGAGCGAGATCCGGCCGGAGGAGGAGTTCGCGGTGCTTGCCCAGGGTGCGCGCTGGGCCGAGGAGCTCACCGGGGACACCGCCCGGGCGTACAACGGACCGCCGAACGAGCACGGCCAGGAGCTCCACCCGCGCTGGTTCGCCGCCTACCTGACGGACCGCCGCAGCCTCCCGCTCGCCGAGTGCGCCCGCGAACTCGCCGTTGTCCTGCTGCGCCGCTCCGCCCGGGTCGCGCTGGCCAAGTCCCGGCCCGCGCCCGACGGGCGGCTCAGGCTGCCCACCAAGCTCCAGCAGCGCGACTCCTTCCTCTTCACCCGGGGCCCCGAGGGGACTTCACGGGTGATCCTGCGCCTCAACCGCCTGGCCTACGTGCTGGCCGGCTGCGGCGTTCTGACCGTCGACGCGCAGAGCTGGCGCGTCACCGAGCTCGGGCGGGAACTCTGTGCCTGACGACACGTCCACCGCCGACACGTCCATCGCCTCGCCGCTGGAGCTCATACACGAGGAGGAGGACCATCGCGACTGCCAGGCGAGTGAGCTGCTGCTGCTCAGCTACACCGTCGACCTGCAGCTGCTGGAGAAGTTCGCGCTCGGCCCGGCCAGGGCCGCCGGGGCCCGCGTGACGGTCCTCGGGGACGCCGACCACCTGGTGCTCGACCCGCGCTCGGCGCGCCTGCCCGGCCGCGACTACCTCGCCGGGCCAGCCGCCGCCCCGGCCGCCTTCCACCCGAAGCTCTTCGTCGTGGCCGGGCCCGAGCGGGCCACCGTCGCGATCGGCTCGGGCAACACGACTGTGGCGGGCTGGTGCACCAACCACGAGCTGTGGACGGTGCTGCGCTCGACCGCCCAGGGCACCCCCGCGCTCTTCTCAGACCTGGCCGCCTGGCTGCGCGAACTCCCGTGCAGCCGGGTCGCGATGATGCCGCCCCTCGCCACCGCTCTGAACCGCACGGCCGACCTGCTGGACCAGCGCGTCGCGGCCGCCCCGGTGGTCGAGCAGGAGGCCCGGTTCGTCTCCTCGCTGCACCGGCCGATCATCGAGCAGCTGCCGGAGGGGCCGGTGGCGGAACTGACCGTCTCGGCTCCGTTCCACGACCCCGGGGCCACCGCGCTGGCTCGGCTCGTCGCTCGCCTGAAGCCGCGCCGGCTGACGGTCTGCTACCAGGAACACGGCACCGAGCTGGACGGACCGGCGGTGAGCGCGCTCCTGCGGCAGCACGGAGGCGAGCTGCGGCGCGAGGCCCGCAAGAGCCCGTTCGACGGCCGGTACCGGCACGGGAAGCTGATCGAGTGGGCCGTCGACGGGCAGCGCTGGGCGCTCACGGGCAGCCCGAACCTCTCCGCCGCCGCCCTGCTGCGCGCGGTGCCGGACGGAGGCAACTGCGAGATCGGCGTGATCGCACCGGCCGACCGATCGCTCGCACCCCCGGGAGAGCCGGTCGCCCCGGAGGCCGTCGTGCACCTCGCCCCGCCGCGGCGGGCAGCCGACGACGCACCGCCCGCCCGCCTGCCCAGGCTCCTGGGCGCAGTCCGCGACCAGGGCGGCCTGCGCGTCTGGCTGGCCCGGCCCGCCGAGCGGGGTGTCGAGCTGCGGCTCTCCCACTACAGCCGGCCACCCGAGGAATGGACAGCCCTTGGCACTGTGCCGGCCGGAGCCACGGAGCACCGCTTCCCGGTGGACGCCGAGCCGGGCAGCCGGGTGGGCATCCTCGGCAGCCCGGACCGCGTCCCCGTGACGGACGTCGCGCAGACCGTCCAACGGCCGGCGGCCGAGAAGCGCGAACCCGCGCCGCCCCAGCCCGGGAACCTCTTCCGTCACCACGCGCTGCTGGAAGAACTTCTCGACAGTCTGCTCGACGTCCAGCCCGAACCCTCCACCGGCGGCGGCTCCCCGACCCGCCCGGGGGCACCGGTCTCCGCCGGCCCGGGTTCGGGCGAACCGGAGCTCGGACTCCCGCTGACCCTCTTCGCCCTCGGACGGCAGGCCGCCGACGGGCCCCTGGACGCGTCGCCCGAGCCGGACGCGCCGGAGGCCGACCCGGGCGGGCGCTCCTGGTTCGAGGTGTTCACCCCGGAGGAGGAAGCCGGCCTGGAGAGCGACGACGTCGAGACCGAGGAGCAGCCCCCAGCGGACGAATCGACCGAGGACGCCGAGGAAGCCCTCCGGGCCAGCCGACGGAAGATGGCCGCACGGCTCCGGCGGGCGCGGGCGGATCTGCCGCTCGTTCCGAGGCTGCTGCTGGTCCGAGTACTGCTCGACTTCCTGGCCAAGGACGCGTGGCCGGCCAACGACCGGTCCTGGTACAGCACACTGGCCGACGTGACCACCCCGCTGGACCGGCTCGACCCGTACCGGCTCCTGCCGGAGGAGGCCGAATCGGCGGCGTCGCTGGCGGCGCTGGTGCTGGCCGTACTGGAGTACCAGGCCGTCGGCGAGGCCGAGACCGGCCAGTACAAGCGGCTGGCCTCGGCGCTGGCCGAGCTGCTCCTGGCCGCGACGGAGGAGCGGATCGCGGGATACGTCACACCGGAACTGGCAGGGCGGTTCGGCGTCATGGTGGAGCCGGACCACGTCCTGGAACTCGCCAACCAACTCCTCCAGGACCCGGTGGCCAAGGCCGTCCGGGAACTCAGCGACGACCGGACAGGTGTCGTCGCGCAGCAGCACGCCACCAACCTGCTGTCCGTCCGGGGCAATTGGTCCAGCCCCACCAGGGCCGCCCTGGACGCCCTCGGCCGCACCGGCCTGGCAGGCCCGGTCGGTGCCTGGGCTTGCCACAACGATGGCCACTGGTCCTTCGTGGCCTGGCACAAGCCGGACCTGCTCGAGGTCACGTACCGCGGGCAGCTCGTCCGCTGGCGGCACTACCGGCTCTCCCCAGCCACCTCACCCGCCGCACTGGCCCGCAATCCGGCCGATCGCCGACCCTTCGACCGCGGCAACCTACCCCAGCTCAACGAGACCGGAAAGAGCCTCCTCCACTCACTCGATCTCCTTGACCCTTCTCCGCTCCCGAACGCCTGGGCCCCGAAGGCCCGGTCGAGTGGTTCCGAAGTCGGTCAGTGGTCGTAGGCGCTCAGCGGCCGGGCGACGGCCTGGCCGTGACGCGGTTGTGCCCGGCTTCTGGGATGACGGGATGACAAGCCCCCATTCTGACACCACACGAACAGCGGATCAGCCTGCCGGACCGCAGGACGGGCCGTCATCACGCGCCTTCAGGGGGTCACGGTGACCGCAAACCACCCCACCCGCAGGAGCATCCTCAAGTCCGCCGGCGGGCTCGGCGCCGCGCTGGCGCTCGGCGGCGCGAGCGTCCTCGCGGCTGGCTCTGCCGCTCGCGCAGCCGACGACGGCTTCGGCCTGCACATCTCCGACCGCAACGAGGGCAACGCCCGGATGTGGTACTACCGCTTCCGGACCGCCGAGATCGGCTGGGAGCCGGCCGTCAACGTGCTGCTTCCCGACGACTACCACACCAGCGGCCGCGACGCCGACCTCCTCTCCACCCTCTGGTGCCGCATCCGCCTGCCAGGACCCACCACCGCCTGGCTCCCGGCCGTCCGCACGAGGGACCGTCCGGCCCTGCTCCGCTGCCTGTGACTGCCCCGGCGCGGCTACCGTCCGTTCCGGCTCGTCTCCCGCCCGCGCAGGGACACCCCGAAGCGCGTACGGAGCTCGACCCGCTGCGACAGCTGCGAGTCGGGGACGGAAACCTCGTCAAGGAGTGGGCCCCGCGCTCGCGGGGGTTCCTCCCCGTCGCCCGACGGGTGGAGGTCGCGCTCGCGGCAGGCGAACCGCACGTACACCGTGGTCGGAAGCCGCTCGTCGACACCGGCGCATCAGTCCCGGCGGACCGGCACGAGTGCTCCGCATCCCGTGGCCGCGGACCCGACGACGTCGAGGGCACGCCCGGCCACGCGATGTCTATAGATCGTTTACATGAGTCTTTTGTGTTCTCCGCGTTGGCTGCGGAATTCGCCCTGCGTGGAATTCCACGGTCAGCCGCGGTCGTCTGCCTCCAACCGGTCCTCGGCACCATCGAGGAGCCGCAGGAAGCCCCTCGTGCACAGGCGCCGGCCTGACAGCATGTCGGCGTGACTGGAGAGGTGCACAACCACAACGAGGGATCGTCTCGGAACTTGATCCAGGCGAGGAACATCGGCGCCGTCTATCTCGGCTCTGCCCCCGCTCCCCGAGGCGAAGGGCCGGCCCTCACCGGCGCAGAGGAAGTCGCCCTGGACGGGCTGGCCCGCGAGGTCCTGGAGCAGTGGCGTGACGAGGCCAACGTCCGCGGTCTGCGGGAGCGGGTTCCGATGCTGGTTCCGTGGGAGTTGGAGCAACCTCACGGGAGCGACTCGCGCAGGGGGCTGCCCGAGCAGCTCGGGTTCGAGGACGTGGTCTCTCGGCTCCGGGCGCTCGCACCGCACCAGTTGGTGGTCACCGGTCCTGGCGGGGCAGGGAAGTCTTCCCTGGTCGTCCTGATCGTGGTCGAGCTGCTGGAAGCCAGAGCCAGGGTCCCCGGCTCGCGGGAGAGCGTCCCGGTGATCCTGTCGATGTCCGACTGGGAGCCGGGGATCAGCATCCAGGACTGGGTCATCAGGCGTATCGGCGAGGACTACGGGGATCTCGTGGCAGGTCTGGATCGGCCCACCGTCGAGTCCCTGGTGCGGAGTCGGCGGATCGTTCCCGTGCTCGACGGCTTGGACGAACTGCTGCCGCTGGCTCGCACGAACGCAGTGGAGGCACTGAAGCGCGCGCTCGGCACCAAGGACCCCCTGGTCCTGACGTCCCGGCCGGAGGCGTACCGGCATGCCGTGGACTCCTCGCCGGTGCTGCGCGGTGTGCCCGTTCTGCGTGCCCGTCCCGTCCCGCCGCAGGCCGGCAGGGCCTACCTCGCCCAGATGTGCCATCAGGACCGTCTCGGCCCCTGGCAGGCTCTCTTCGACGCCATGGAGGGCGACCCCGAGGGCCCGGTCGCCGTCGCTCTGTCCTCTCCGCTGATGCTCTGGCTCGCGGCGACGGTGTACGCGCCGAAGGAGTCCGATCCTCGGGAGCTGCTCGATGCGACGCTGCTGCCCACGCAGGCGGACATCGAGGGCCATCTCCTGGACGGGCTGATCCCGGCCGTCTGCGCGCAGGGGCCGCGACCGTCCTACCTCCCCGGGCCGGTGCGCCGTTGGAGGCCCGACCGCGCACCCGCGTACTTCCGCTTCCTGGCCGATGACCTCCACCGCCGGCGGACTCAGGACATCGCGTGGTGGCAGCTGCGGAGCCTGCTGACCGAGCCGGGCGTCTGGGGCGCCGTCGTCCTCATCGTCGTGGGCGTCTGCGGCACTGCGGCCGGCTACGCGATCGCGGGACTGGCCGCCCTCCTGGGGGCCGCTCCCCCGCGGCCCGGGCTCGGGATCCCGGGGGTGGGCCAGGCGCTCGGGGCCGTCGCCGCGGTCGCCATCATCGCCACGGCGTTCGGACGGGTCATCACCAGGCACTTGTTCAGCGGCTTCGACAACCGCCCACGAAGGCCGGCGGCGGGAATCGGCGGCCGGGTGCTCCTGGCCGCGTCGGCCGCTGCCTCGACAGCCGTCGGTGTGGCCCTGCCCGGCACCACATCGGCAAGCCTGTGCGTCTTCCTGCTTCCCCTCCTCTCCGGTGTGCTCCTGACACGGTCGACCGAGTTCGACATGGCGGCCAGGCCGAAGCAGTTGCTGCGCGACGAGCGCAGGATCGCCCTGGTCGAATCCGCACTGGTCGCGCCGGCCGTCGCAGGCACCTCAGTGGCGTTCTTCCACTGGCTCGACGGCGATCCGCTGCTCATCGGTGGCGGCCTCGTCATCAGCTGGTCGTGCTCGGCCGCGGTGCTGATGGCCCTCAGCCGATGGGGCCGCTGGACCGCCACGTGCCTCGTCCTGGCGGGTGGGCGACGTCTGCCACCGGACCTGCTGGGCTTCCTTGAGGACGGCCGTCGGTTGGGCGTGCTGCGGCGAGTCGGCGGGGTCTACCAGTTCCGGCACGCCGAGTTGCTCTCGCGGCTCACCGACGGGGCGCCGGACCGTGTGCCCGCCGGTTCCGCAGGACCGCGCGAGGTGGTGCTCAGGAGCAGCGTGCGGAGCCTCGGGGCTCTGCGGGCGTTGGCGTTCGATCTGTTGACGCCGGTCGTCGTGTTCCTCCTGGTGGTCTCTCCGATGTCCTCGGGATCGGGCTTCCGGGACGACTGGTATCGGACCTGGCTGCTGCTGGTGCGCCAAGGGCCCGTACTGCTCGGCGCACTCTGCGTCCTGGTCCTGGGGGCACTGGCCCTGCGGGCTGTCGCGACGCGACTGCGCATCGACGGCACGGGCGTGGAGCTGGACGGTGGCCGCAAGCTGCGGCTGCGGTGGGAGGACGTGGCGGAGGTACGGGTACTCAGGATCCGGTCCCACAGGGACACGGAGACCGGCTCCCTCGGTCTGAACGTCTCGTACTACCTTGCGATGAAGCCGGTGCCCGGACGGGAGATGCCGCGGTCCCGTACCACCTCGGACGGCTGGGTCCGGGTGTGGGAGCTGGGCCCCACCGAGGTCGTACCGCTCGACCTGGAGGTCGCGCTGGCCCAGTTCGCCGGCGAGCGCTGGCCCGCCGACGCCTGAGGGCCGAGGCCGAGGCCGTCCCGCGTGAGGAGTGCACCGGAGCGCCGCCTATGGGACCAAGAGCGGCGGGGACTCCCCCGACAGCCGTCCAGACCGTCCGCACGGCACTCGGTGGAGACACGGGCACAGCGCTTCGTCGCCCGGCGGATGCCTCGGAATTTTCCGCGGAAAATCCTGAGGCGTCCGCCGGACCGCCGGCAGAACCACGGCGCCGAAGTCTCTACTCACCCACCCGTGCAGTCGGAGGCCGGACACGTCGCTGCGGTGGTCGCACCGACCGCGAGGAATTTTCCGCGGAAAATCGTGCCCGCCGAGGGCGGGCCGATCCGGGCGAGCCCTTCGGCACGGCGGCCCGAGCTTCTCCGGTCGTGCACGCGCCGCCGTAACGATGCCCGCGCCTGCGAACTCCCCGCGCTCGGACCGTCGATCACCACGAGGTGGGGCACTCGGCGGACATGTACTCGTCCGCGATGCCGAACACGCTGGCACAGCGTGGACATTCGGCACGGCCGAGAAGACACCTGATCCCGGCGGCGAGCACCTGCTGCCCGTCCCGGACGGCGGTGTCGTGCATCCGGCGGCCGGTCCGTGAGAGTTTCCCGGGGGACGCGGGCCGCAGGTCGCGTCGCTCTACGTCGCCCAGGTTCCAGTCCCGGATCGCCGAGTAGCGCTCGTAGTCGCCGATGGCGATGGTCACCTCCGCACCGCAGTGGGGGCAGGCCAGGTGATAGAAGTCGTCCGTGAAGTCCCCCAGGGCGGCGCTCCAGTGGTACTGCGCATTGACCGCCAGCAGGTCGAGGAACGCCGCGAGGTAGTCGTCCGGCCGCGACCTCAGGTACAGGTCCAACAGCACACGAACCTCGGCGATCGTCCCGGCGCGGTCGGCGAGAAGATCGTCGCAGCCGTGATGCCCTGCCGCGCGCCGCAGGATCCTGCCGGCCAGTGCGCGCGCCCGCGGATCGCTCGACGCGAGCCGCACGAGCTGGGGAAGGGCGGCGAAGCTCGCGGCGAAGACGAGGCCGCCCTCCAGGCAGAGCCGGTAACCGAGTTCCTTCCACGCCTCGGCATCGTCCTCGCGCTCGACGCGTTCCAGGAGCTCGGGAACGCGATCGACGTCCCCGTAGCAGTCGTGCATCCGTGTCCAGTCCATCACCCGGGCATTCAATCGCCTGGAGGCTCCCGAGATGAATCCCTGGGTACCCGGTCGGCCGCTCCCCCGGTGCCGGTCTGCGGGGCCAGCCGACATCAGGGACGGGCAACTCCAGGCCGGAGGAGGCCCACGGAATTTTCCGCGGAAAATCGGTGAGGCGGCGAAACGGACGGGCCCTCGGCACAGGATGTGGGACCGCGTCCAGCCGATCCGCGCCGGACCCGTCGAGCTCGCGTCACGGCCTGCGAGCACTGTCCGTGCCCCTACCTAGAGTGTGCCGGTGTGAGATCACCTGAAGAGCTGCACACGATCGACTGGCCCTCGCTGGGACACGCCTACGGCGACGGCAGCGACGTCCCCGGCTGGATACAGGCCCTGTACTCCGATGACCAGCACCTCGCGGACAAGGCGCTGTCCGCGTTCTTCGGCCGGGCGTTGCACCAAGGGTCGGTGTCATCGGCCGCGGTGGCGGCCGTTCCCTTCCTCGCCCACGCAGCGGCGCACAGCCGCCACGAACGGGCGGACCTGCTCGCCGCCCTGGCCGGATGCGGCGGCACCGAAGCCGAGCCGGAGTACGACGACGAGGTACAGGGGTGTACCCGGATCGCGGCCGAGGTGGCCGGGCTGCTGCACCTTCTGCGCGACGACGACCCGGTGGTGCGCCGCAACATGGTGCGCGTCGCCCGCCGTGCCACCGGCGACACCGTCCCCGTTGTCCTGCGCGCGCTGACCGCCTGCTACACCTCCGACCCTGCCGCCGCTGTCCGCGCCGAGGCACTCACCGTCCTGACGCTGCTCGACCCGGACAGCGATGCCGCCCGCCGCCGCCTCCGATCGGCCCTGACGGACCCGGTGCCGGCCGTCCGCGCCGCCGGCGCTCTGGCCCTGCTGGAACGTTCAGAGGCGCCCTACCCGGCCGACGTGGTCGCCGTCCTGGCCGAGGCCGGGGGCGACCCCGGCTTCGACTTCAGTGCCGGTGAGTTCGTCCCGGGGATCGGCAACACCGACGAACGCACCTGGATCCTGACCGAGGACGCGGACGCCCTGGCGGCAGTGGCCCGCGGCTGGATCACCCACGGGGACCACCAGGGCCGCGGCACGCGCCGAGCCCGACACCTGTCGGCGATGTGGCGCGACCGCGAGGACGAGACCGTCAGTCTGCTCACCGAAGCCCTCCGCCACGAGCACGACCTCTGGGACCTCGGCGGCCTGCTCGACGTGATCTCCCAGTGCCTGTTCGGGGCTTCCCGCCCCGACCCGGCGCTCGCCGACAACCTCCTCCCCCACGTCCACGCCGACACCCTCGCCGGCCGCCGCGCCCAGACGATCCTCGGTCAGCTCGGCGATCCGCGGCTCCTCACCCACGTTCCCGAACCGGCGCCGGAGGCACTGGCGGCACTCGCTCTCCGTACCCGCGACCCCGAGCACCAGCGCCTCGCCCTGCGGCACCGGGACGCCACCCACCTGGACAGCCTCTACGACGCTCTCTCCGTCGAGGAGGTCCGCACCCATCTGCCCGACCTCACCCGCCTGCTGCACGACCGCCCCACCCGGACCCTCGTTCGCCGCTTCGGGGACTGGGCGATCCGGGACGCCGGGCTCCTCGGCCCTCTGGAAGCCCTCACCCGCGCAACCGATGACGAGCTCGCGGCCGCGGCAGCCGTCACCACCGCCCTCCTCACCGACGAGCCGGGTGCCGTCCTGCGCCTGCTGGCACACCAGCTCGCCGAGGACAGTCGGCGGCTGGAGGAGGCAGGGCGCCTGGGCGATGCGGCCACTCCCCTGCTGCCGCTGATCGAGTGCTACCTCGACGACGGCTACGACTGGACCCGACTGCACGCCGCCGAGGCCCACTGGCGGATCACCGGCGATCCGTCCGTCGCGCTCCCGGTTCTGACCGCGCTGCTGGATCCGTCCCGCCCCGTGGGTGTGCGGGCCCTTCAGGCAGTCCACCGGATCGGGCCTCCCTATCCGTCCGACCTCCGGCCGCAGCTGCTGCACTGGGCGACCAGCGAACGCCGACTGCTGCGCGAGTACGGCACCTGCTACCCCGCCCAGCGGCACCGTGACGACCAGCTGCGCGAGACGGCGCGCCGGATGCTCGACTGACACCACCGGGGGAGTGGGGCCAGGTCCCGGAGTTGAGCACGGGTACTCGCTCCGCGACGACACACCCGTGACATCCGAGGGGAAGTCGGCGCACCTGGCCCACCTCTCCGTACCGGCTCAGGTCCGCCGGGGGTGACCCGCGATCCGGGCGCCGAATTTTCCGCGGAAAATTCGGCGCCCGGGAAGCCCTCGTCCCAGAGAGGGTTCGAGGGTGATGCGGAATTTTCCGCGGAAAATCGGAAGCTTCCACGAGTCCCCGATGACCAGGCCGACCGGGGCAGCGGTGCGGCGGGTCCCCTGCCTCCCGGCCGTTCCGCCGGTCCCGGATGGATCCGTCGGTCCGGGGGCAGCGAGCAGTCGCGTGGTACCGGGGGTCGGGCCGACGAGGTGTACCGGGGAGGGCATGGCCGGTCGCCGCCGGACGGTAGAGCCGGGAAGCGCACGACTCACCGAAGCACCGCTGACTCCCACGGTCGGACGCCGGTGAACAGGGAGCCGGCCCGGTCGGTCCGTTCGACGGTCCGGCGCTGACGGTGCGCATTCTGCGGCTGGGAATTTTCCGCGGAAAATCGTCCGGCTGCACTCGCGGAGCGACACCGCCGGCCGAGGAGAGGATCCGGGGTCCTCCTCCTCCGACTGCCCAACCCTTCCCGGGTCGGCCTCCCGCGGCGATCATGGGCGGCATGAACAGTGGGCTCGGCGAGGACAGCACCTCGGACAGCAGCATCTCCCCGGCGAGCTGGATCGAGGAAGTGAGCCTTCGAACCGTGGACCCGGACGGCTCCCTCCGACCTGTCGTCCTTCGCATCGGTCCGTCTTCCGGCGCACTCATCGCGCTCCTCGACGACGGTGTTCTCACCGAGATCAGCGGAACCGACTACCTCGACTGCCTCGCCCAGGCCCGGCGGCAGCTGGAGCGCGACGGCCGTCTGCTCTGCTGCCAGGGAGCCCGTCCTGACGTTCATCCGTCGGGACAGTTGCGCCAGTTCAGTAACGGACGGCAGGCGTACGTCCGCTTTCCGGACCTTCAAGGCGAGGCCCCTGAGATCGTCGACATCTTCGCCCCGGCCGAGCCCGGAGACGTCGTCGGTCTTGAGGACCAGCGAGCTGCCGTCGTCCGAGCCTGGAATGCACGGCACCCGGGGCATCAGATCTGACCGTCAACCAGTCATGCATGGCAGCACCCGCATGTCGTACGGGCGGAATTCGGTGGAGAACCACGGCTGGGTCGGGCCATGATCCATGCCATGGAGACGATCGTGGATCTCGACGAGGCGGCTGCGGAGGTGGCTGCGCGGACGCCCGGTTGGCGGGCCGCTGGTCTGGTGGCGGGCGAGATGACATGGCGCGACGGGACGGCGCCGTGGCCGCAGCGCCTTGAGACGGACAGGACGCGGGTGGCCGATCCCGACTCGGTGGGGGTTCTTGTCTCCGGTCCCGAGGAGACCCAGCTGTCGGTGGTGCTGTTCCGAGGCGGCTGGGCCGACGTCGACTATCTCGCCAGCATGGACGACGCCGGGACGTTTCCGGCTTCGGGGATCGATTCGGCGGTGGCGTTCGGCATCCGGCTCGACGAATGGGTGGTCCGCGTGTTCGGTGAACGGGACGTGTGACGGAACGCCTTCCTCGGTGCCGCGAGTGGCAGCCGGGGAAGGCCCTGCTGTTGTCAGGAGAAGTCGCGCCGAGGCCTGACGGGCAGACCATCACGCGAACCACTCAGCGGGCTGTCGCCCTCCTTCGC
Organism: Kitasatospora sp. NPDC127116; assembly: GCF_042677365.1. Taxonomy (NCBI): domain Bacteria; kingdom Bacillati; phylum Actinomycetota; class Actinomycetes; order Kitasatosporales; family Streptomycetaceae; genus Kitasatospora; species Kitasatospora sp. NPDC127116. Next base: position 19,142 of record NZ_JBHXTL010000001.1, on the reverse strand, counting down.
TCCCCTTCCGGAGTGAAGGTGACGGAACCGGGTTCGGCCCGTGGGGTGCCGCAGTCCGAACGGGCGCGGGCCCCACAGTTCTACGCCGCGCATGCCCGGGTCGAGCACCGCCGGGACGGACCGCGGGCCAGGCGCGGGCGTCCTTGCGTGCACCGACGACACCGTCTCTCCGGGGGCCGTGGAATTTTCCGCGGAAAATCGTCCGCCCTCGGGCCTCGGAGCAACGCCTGCAACCAGTGGGGGAGAGGTGACGGAGTCGGCACGATCGGCCCCGGCTTCCACTTCGACGCCTTCATGCGCGACTTCATCGCCCGGGGAGCCGGCCTGCCCCTGGCCGATGCGGTGGCCCACTGGCATGCCGCGCGCCCGGAGACGCTCCGGCCCCGCGAGATCGGGGAGCAGTTCGAGTTCAACCGCTTCACCAGCGCCTGGCACCGTACGAACCCGACCGGTACCCGCGCCCAGGCCTGCGAGGCCTGGTACGCCCACCGCGCACTCCCCAAAACCACCACTGCCGGCTGACGGCACTCACTCGCGGGGAGAGCCGAGGGCGCGGGGCATCAATCCGGTGCACGGCCCTCGCCGCGCGCGGGCGGCGCCCAGCGGGCTGGAGCGCGGCGGCCCGAGGAAACCCCGGCCCGTACGGCACGACTTCGCGGTGCGGGCGGTCGAACGGGACCGGGCAGCGGCAGAGCTGTGAGTCGTGGCTCCGGCCGATCCGGATGCCGGTGTCCTCGTGGGTGTCCCGGTCTTCGACGGGATCCCGGCCGCTGCCGTCGGGAGCACTGGACCTGATCGTCAGCAGCAGGTCCATGACCGGGAGCGGCAGCACTTCCGCCCTGCCACACCGGGACAGGGGACGGGGTGCGGTCAGTCCGCAGGACCGGGCGCACTGCGTCCGTCGTGCCGGGGGCGGAGGGTTCCGGGCTGCCTCGGGCGTGCAGCCGGGGGTGGTCAGCGGGTCGCGGTGAACAGGCTGTTGAGCTCCGGGTAGTCGATGGTCTGCCGGAGGTGGTCGTAGCCGCCGACGCGGTGCAGTTCGAGTGCCGCATGCCGTGCCACGGCGTAGGCGGCCTGCGCCACGCTCGAACCGAGGCTGACACGGGCCACGCCGAGGGCACCCAGCTCGTCCACCGGCACGGTGCCCGGACCCGCCATGATGTTGAGGGGGACCGTCAGCCCTGCGGCCAGGTCCCTGATGACGCCGGGGTCCGTGACGCCGGGGACGAAGATGCCGTCCGCGCCGGCGTCGATGTAGGAGCGCGCCCGTTCCAGCGTGTCCTGCAGCCGGGTGGCGGGGTCGCCCAGTCCGAACAGGTAGGTGTCGATGCGGGCATTGACGAACAGGTCGACGCCCGCCCTCTGCGCTGCACCGCGGGAGGCCGCGAGCCGGTCGACGAGCGTGCCGGGGGAGCGGGTGCCGTCCTCGATGTTGATGCCCACCACGCCGGCTTCCAGTACCCGCGTGACGGTCTCCGCGACCTCGGCGGGGCTCTGTCCGTAGCCGCCTTCGATGTCGGCGGTCACCGGGACGGTGACCGCCGACGCGATGCGGGCGATGGCGTCCAGCACGGGGCCCCGGGGGACGCGGTCCCCGTCCGGGGCGCCGAGCGACCAGGCCACCCCGGCGCTGGTGGTGGCGATCGCGGTCGCCCCCGCGGCTTCGATGACGCGGGCGCTGGCGACGTCCCAGGCGTTCGCGAGCGCGAGTGGGCGATCGGGCGTGTGGAGGGATCGGAAGAGCGAGGACTTGCTTGCGTTGGACATGCCCCTCAGGGAACCAGCAGGTGAAGCCGTTGTCCGGCGGGAAACCGACACGAACGTGCGCAGGCCCGGGCCGCCTCCGACGGCCAGCATCGACCCGGACACCAAGACGGAGAACCCAAGAGCCCTCACCTACCCACCGACGAGCCGGTCCGCGCCGCGATGGAAACCGAACTCGGGGGGTGACCAGGCTCACCGAACGCCGCCTCCGCGACGCGGGTATCGGACAGAACTGAAGGCCTCGCAGGACGTCGAAGGAACCACCTGGTGCTCCGGCCTGGTGCGTTCGTCGGCCCGGGGGCGCCGACCACCTGTCATCAACGCGGAGACGAAGCGCCCCTGGAAGCCCTGGAGCCGCTCCGAAATCGGTTGGATCCTCTGCCGCGGGCGAGGCACAATCCGGGTGGGCCGCAGCGGGGGGAGCTTGTTTGGACGTGTTCGCGTGTGCTGGCTGCGGCACCGGGCTGACGGCACCGGTGTCCCGGGTGGCGCTCCCCGTCCACACCGACCACGGTGCCTGGGAGGAGCTTCATCCTCCGCTGATGGAGCCGGGGACGTACGCCGTCCACCCCCGGCCCACCGGGCCGCCCTGGCGGTTGTGGCAGGACGTCGGAGAGGAAGCGGCTGCCCGGCAGGGGGTGTACGCCCCGGTGTACTCCGTCTCCTTCGGCGCGCGGGGCAGGATCGTCATCGCGCCCGGTGACTCCCGGTCGATGATTCTGATCCTGGAGAAGTGCGACGGCTACTGCCTGGGCGTGGACGGCCGGGCCGGGTCGAATCTGGCCTGTGCGGGGTGCGGACGGGCGGTGGCGACCCGGATCGACGACTGCGGCTCGTGGCAGACCGTGTGGCTGGAGCCCGACGCGGTCGTCCGCCGTCCCTCGGGGCTCCCGGACGGCCCGCTTCCCGGTTGGGCAGACCTGGAGCGAGCCGAGCACCGCGTCCCGCCCGTCGAACCCGACGGGTCGTGGAGCCGCCGCTGGGAGGCCGCAATCGGCGTAGCGCTGGCCCACCTCGTGGCGGCCACCGAGAACCACCCGGTGATCCTCCCCGCCGGCCCCGTCGCCGAGTTGCTCGGCCACGCCGTGGCCCGCTACCTCCCATCCGGGCCCGCCCCCCGCTCGGTGGGACTGGCCGGTCCGGGCATCCCCGAGCCCCGGCCCCGCCCCGATGTCCTCCTCGTCCCCCGCCACCCCGGCACGGGCGAGCCGTGGCGCCCACCCGACCGCGAGGCCACGGTAGTGCCGCTGGACAGCGGAGTCTGGGCGTACCTCACCGGCCCCGGGGAGGAAACCTCACCGACACCCGCCACCGGGGTACTCCCGGAGGGAGTCCTGCGCGACGACTACCCACTGCCATCGCGCCCCTGGTACCCCCTGAAACCCCATGACGACGCGTTTATGCACACGCTGGTCCGGCTGCCCACGATCCGTAGCCCCCGGCTGCGCCGGTATCACCACGCCGCGTACCAGTCGTGAGCGCCCGTGAGGCGATGTGGGGGGCCGCTCGGGACCATCCCAGCGCCCCTGACCGTCCCTTCGCGGTTGCGGGTGCGAGCTCGGTGTTCGGGTCAAGGAGTCGTTGTCGACTGGCTGTCGGCCTGCGGAAGGAGCTGAAGCACGCTGGTCCAGGGGGAGTTGCCGGGAGCAACCAAGCAGATCACTCACCGCAACCGACCACAGAAGTCGGCCAGAAGTTGGACCAGAACCCGAGTCGTGAAGTCAGTTCGTCACGAGAACGGGAGGCACCTGCTGGTCCCCGGCAACGGCGCGGGAGTCGCTGCCTCCTGCGCCCGCAGCCAGCGCTTTTGCCCCACGCCCCAAGCGAGCAGTGGTCGGTGTCAGCGGACGTCTGAACGTGGCTCTGGCAGGATTTTCGTAGCCGGAGATCATTTCCTGCCGGTGGTGGGCAGCCTCTGACGGTGTTCCGTTGAACTGCTTCCGCTGTTGCCGCGCTTGGCCGATGTGTCGGTGGTCTCGGTCGATGCGTCCGGTCCCGTCGTGATGGTCCGGGCCCCGAAAGGGCTCAGTTCCCGTGCTGATTCACGCTCGCCGGACGCGAAGCGGCCCGGCGTAATCGGGAGGCATCACGGGCAGGTGATGCGGCACACTTCGCCGGGTGATCGTGATACAGCCCGTCCTGGAGACCCGCGTCCCTGACGGCTTCGACCTCTGGCCCGTCGCCGAGGTCGGGCCAGGCGCCTTCCTGCCCCTCAGCGGCGGGCTCTTGCCCGCCGAAGTCGGGACGGCCGTGATGCGCATCGCCGGCTGCAACGACATCGACCCCGAGGACGGAACCGACAACGACCGCCCGCCCCGGCCTGCCGATCCACTTGGTTCTTTCCTCCACGGACTGCTGACCTTCGACACCCTTTTCGCAGCCGGCGGCCTGCGGGTCACCGACGACTCCACCGGCACCACGTTCCTGCCGGGCTGCTGCGACGGCCTGGAGGACTGGCGTACCTGGCACCAACTCGTCGACAAGGACGGCGTGCTCTGGTTCGGCCACGACCCCGTGTCACCGGTCGCGGAGCGCTTCGGCGACACCGTCCGGCTCACGGTCGACGCCGAGCAGAGCGACAGCCCCGTGATCGAACTGTCCGTCACCGAACTCCGCCGCCTGCTCGCCGATGCCGAACGCGACCTGGCCGGCTTCCTCACGCTGGCCACCGACTGGACCCACCGGCACCTACCGCCCGGCCACCGGGCTCCCGTCACCGCAGCCCTCGCCCGGGTCCTCGACCTGCCCGGGCCTGTCGTACCGCCGGAGCAGTAGAACCGCGGGCCGTTGCGTCGGCCATCGAGGATCGGGGCGCCGGTACGGTCGTCATACGTGCCGTGATGAGGGTGTTTGCGGCTCTGGCAGGATTTTTCGTAGGCGGAGATCATCCCGGGTCGATGGCAGGTCGGCCCGTGTGCCGACGGCGTAGGCGGGCGGTCAGTACGACTCGGTGACGCGGGAGCGGGACACCGGCACGGCCTCCCATAAGCCGAACTGCGGCCTCTCGCCGCGGGGAGCGGCTTCCCAGCACCTGCCCTCGTGGGCCGGCCGCCGAGTCCGATTCGCCGAGTTCCGCTTCGGTACATGACAGAGGGGCGGCTCGTTTCCGAGCCGCCCCTCTCCTGCCCCCGCGTCGCCGGGCCGGCCGTCAGGCCTTCGGAAGCGTTATCCCCAGTTCGAGCATGGCGGGGGAGGCCGGGCCGCCCTCGGAGCGCTCGGTCTTGTAGCCCTTGACGCCCGGGGCGACGGTGCGCGGGTCCACGGCCTCGGAGGGGGCGCCGGTGGTGTAGAGGCCCTCGGGGTCCTGGTCGCGGTCGTGCGGCAGGAGCCAGAAGACGCGGCGGCGGAAGGTGCCGGAGGCCCGCGAGGACTTGGCGTCGGGGCCGAGGATCGCGTAGCCGACCATGCGGCCGTCGCGGTGGTAGGCCGGGCGGCCGCGGCGGGTGGTGAGGCGGTCCAGCGACTGACGGACGTAGTCGAGGTCGGAGGTGTCCTCCAGCCAGACGAGGTCGGTTTCGTGGGCGAGCTCGGCCGGGTCGATCAGCGCGCTCACGCGTTGTGCTCCTCTGTGTCGTCGGTGATCAGGCCGATGCCCGGGTAGTACTTGCGGCTGTTGGACAGGACCATCTCCTTGGGAGATGTCATACCCAGTGTCTCTCGAACTCGTGCGGCGAAGGCACGCCCGGATACGGGATTGGCCCCCTCGAAGCCGCACCAACGGGTGTAGGCGCCGAAGAGCTGGGACTGTTCGGCACGCATGCCCTCGCCTGTGACGCACGCCTCCTTGAGGAAGCGGCCGACGTGGTCCTCGGTCTCGGCGTAGGCGGTGGTGGCGGTCTGGACGGCCTGGGGGCCGGCGAGGTCCTTCTCCCCGGCGAAGTAGCGGCGGGCGCCCTCGATGAGCCAGGCCAGGATCCCGGGTCCTTCCTCGGCGACGAGGACGTGGGCCAGGTTGTCGATCTTGCGCTCCTCGGGCACGACCCGTTCGAACGGGATCAGGCGCATGCGCCGCCAGAAGGCGAAGCCGCCGGTGCCGACCTCGGGGCGGTGGTTGCCGAGCAGCCAGAGCTTGTGGGTGGGCTCGAAGGAGAAGAAGTCCTGGCGCATCCGGCGGGCCTTGATCTTGTCACCGCCGGTGAGCAGCTTGACCCGGGCCTCGTCGAAGCGGTCGCCGGGCTTGAGCTCGGAGCAGACGATGATGCGGCGGCCGTGGAGCTCGGCGAGGTCGGTGGGGTGGCCGTCGAAGGTCTTGGCCATGAGGAAGCCGGGCGGGGCCGCGTCGGCGTAGTCGCCGAGGAGCTGGATCATGACGTCGAGCAGGACGGACTTGCCGTTCTTGCCCTGGCCGTAGAGGAAGGGCATGACCTGGGCGCCGACGTCGCCGCTGATGGAGTAGCCGAGCAGCAGGTGGAGGAAGTCGCGGGTCTGGCGGCCTTCCTTGTCGTCGCCGAAGGTGTCGGTCAGGAAGCGGTTCCAGCGCGGGGTGGGCATCCGGGCCGGGGCCAGGGTGGTGGAGCGCGAGTGGTGGTGGACCTTCGGGTCCGGCGGGACGATCGCGCCGGTGCGCAGGTCGACGACGCCGCCGGGGGTGCACAGGGCGTACGCGTCGGCGTCGAGGAGGGCCGCGTTGAGCACCATGCCGGGAGCGGACTTGGCCTGGGTGAGCATGGCGTTCATGCCGGAGGTGGACAGGGCCCGACGGCGGTGCCGGCGCAGGTCGGTGTTGGTGTAGAGGCCGCGTGAGTCGTGGGTGGCGATGCTCTCGGCCATCTCGCCGGCCGCCCACAGGACGGTGTCGTCCTCGTCGAGCTGCCAGCGGTGGGCGGACCACCGGTACCAGCCGAGGCCGGGGACGTGGCGGTAGTCGCTTCCGTAGAGGTGGACGAAGAGCTTGGCGTTGCCGCGGTCGGAGAGCGAGTCGGGCAGCAGGCCGTGCGCGGTCGCCTGCGGGCCTGCCGCGGAGGCCTGTGCGGGCTCCGGAGCCGCCTGCGGAACCACGGGGGCCGCTGTCGTCGGCGCCGGGTCGAGGAGGCTCTCCTGGACGGCGGTGCCGTGCCACGGGGGGTGGGCGGGGCCCGGGACGGGCGGGTAGTCCAGGATCTGTTGCGCCGTGGCCACGGGGTCGAAGACCGTCCTCTTGCGGCGGGTGCTGTCGGTCATCCGCGGACCTTCCCGATGTGGAGGGGCTGCCGGGTGCCGGCTGCCAGGCCGGAACGGATGACGGCGGAGTTGTGCCTGTCCTGGGCGGGACGGGCGGTGCGGGCCGCGTCGAGGAGGAGCTGCTCGGCGACGGCGTGGGTGAGGTGGCCGGCCGAGACCAGGCCTCCCACGGTGTAGGCGGCACGGTTGAGCTTGCCGGTGAAGCCGGCGCCCTCGGGGGTGTTGGCGCAGTCGGTGACGTCCTGGAGCACGGTGTCGAGCACCTTCTCCGCGCCTTTCTTGCCCCCGCCCGCGGCGACGACGGCCTGGCGGGCACGGTCGGGGACGGCCGGCTGAGGCACGCTCGGTCGGCCGGGCCGGTCCTGGAGGTGTCCGGTGCGGACGAGTTCCTCGGCGAGCCACTCGGGCAGTGGGGCAGGGGTCCTGGCTCCGGGGAGCGGGGTGTAGGTGCCTGCCGCGGTCGCGGTCCCGGGGGCGACGATGTAGCCTCCGTGCGCCCGGACGTCGACCTGCCAGGCCAGGGCGCGGCCCGCGGAGGATCCGGTGGAGCAGGCGAACCGGCGGTCGGCGTGGTCCTGGTACCAGATGTGCAGGCCCCCGGAGGGGGTGCGTACGCGCAGGGTGCCTTCGTCCGTGGTCGGGTCGGGAGCCCTGCGGAGGGCGGCCAGCAGGGCCAGGGTGTGGTACCCGTTCTCGAGCCCGTCGAGGTCGACGTCCTCGTGGATCGGGATCCCGGGCAGGATGCGGTCGCGGGCGGGGACGACGTCGGTGTGGCTGTCGACGTCGATGACCACCAGGCCGGCCGGGCCGCAGGCAACTGCGGTGCCGAAGTCCGGGTTGATCCGCCACCAGGCGGTGAGGACGTCCTGGTCCAGAGTCGCTGCGTGGAAGCCGTGGCACCAGCGGCCTGCGGCGGGGCAGGGGCAGGCGGTGGGGGAGTGGGGGGATTCCTGGCAGGGGCGGCAGTTGGCGGGCGGGGTCTTGCGTCCGGGGGCGAGCGGATGGACGGGCCATCCCTGGGCGGCACACCACCGGGCAACGGCCAGCGCATCCGGCTGGCGGCCCGCTCGGTCGCTCCCCACGGCCATCGGCGCCGTCACGCTGGTCCCTTCCCCTTGTTCGGTAGCTGCTCGGACTTCAGTCGCTCGTTCGGTCGCTGAGGGCAAAAAGCCAGGTCAGGGCACTGGCAGGACCCAGATCAGCGACTGAAGCGACCGAAGTTCAGAAGATAGCTCACACAGACTAGCCGAGCGGGGACGTGCGAACCGTTACTACGGGGGCTTGCGAACAAACTCAGCGACCGAGTCCTGGGGGAGCGACTGAGCCCGTTCAGTCGCTGCTTTGGTCGCTCCGACGTTTTCGCAGGTCAGGAGCGATTTCCACAGCAAACAGCGACTGAAGCGACTGTAGCCCGGGTCTATGACGCACACACGCACACGGGAATGTCTTCATATACCCAAGCTTGAGTCGCTTCGGTCGCTGATTGAGTGGGCAAATGGCCTCTGACCTGGTGTTTTGTGGAGCGACTGAAGCCCAGCGACCGAAAGCGACTGAGTCTCTCGGGGCGTTCTGCCCGGCGTGTCGTGCGTGTCAGGTCCGCCCGAAGCTCCGGGAGCGAGTCGCTTGGGTCGCTTCGGTAGCTCCAGCGACTCGCTGTGGGGGAGAACCCGAGAGACAGTCCCTCGTTCCAGGGAACAGCGGCAACCGTGGTCGACAGTCGCTTGGGTCGCTGTTCCGGGCCGCCTGGGCGTCAGGTGCTGGTCAGGCTGGGCGATCGGGGGCGTGCCCCGGTCAGCGACCGAGCGTCCCAGGCACTGAGTTGCTCGCGTACCCGGCGTCTTCTGAGGTGCCGACCAGGAGTGGCCAGCAGGCCGCCACCGTGGACATGACGGCTGTGGTGGCGGCAGCTCTCAAGGGTGACAGCGGCCGAGGGCAGGTTGACAGTCGCTTGGGTCGCTGCCCTCCGATGGGCGCCTTTTTGTGGGGGAAGAGCTCGGGCGCTCCTGGTTGACGGGATGGCGGGTAGCGACTGAGCGACCCAAGCGACTCAAGCACGGACTTGCTTGAGTCCTGGAGAAGCTTCAGCGACCGTCCGCCGCCCGGGGTGGGGCGTTCCGGTCCAGCGCTCGGGCCTGTCCAACCTCATGGCGACCTGTGTGCTCGGCTGCGACGCTCTGTTCGGCCGCCAGCCTCATCCTCCAGGCATGCTCGTGTGGGTGAGCCCGGACCCGTTCCGGAAGTGGGGCCGGTCAGCTGACCGCCGGTTGTCCGATACCGTGCGGTGTCGGACAACCGGACGGGCCCCGCAACGTCCTTGCAGCCACCACTGACACTGAGTGCTTTCCCCTACCTGTTTTCAGCCGGGGGTGCGTTCCTGGTCGCGGCCGGGCCGGCCACGACCCGACGACTTCCAGCTGGTCACGGCCGAGGTGGATGGCTCCACAGCCGTCAGCCATGTGACCGGATCCGGACGGTCGTGACTCGTACCGCCGATCGTATGCGGATCCTCTTTCCCAGGACCGTACTGGGGAAAAGGAGATGCAGCGTGACCAGGGGTGGGAACGACGACGAACTGGCCGAGGCCGTACGGGCCCTGCTGGCCGGGAAGTCCGATCCGGGTGTCGAGGCACGGACAGCGGAGGCGGCCGCCCGAGCCGTCCGGCTGCTGGACGAAGGCATCCGTGCGGTACCGGGGCTCTTCCGGCAGATGGCGGAGGGTGCTCAGGAAGGCGCGGAGACGCTCTCGTCGGACGGGCTGCAGGTCCTCTCCGAGATGGTCCAGAACGCCGACGACACCGGAGCCCGGGAGATCCGCTTCCACTGGCGGCCGACCGAGCTCCTGATCGCGCACAACGGCAACGGCCTGCGCCTGGCCGACATCCCGCGGCTCGGGCTGCCGTGGATCAGCGGCAAGCGCCTGGACTCCGCGAGCACCGGTCGGTTCGGCATCGGCCTGACGACGCTGCGGACGCTCTCGACCTCCTGGGAGGTGCACGGCCACCCGTACCACGTCGGATTCACCGACATCGCCCTGGCGCCGGCCGACCTCCCGCGCCTGCCCGCGGACATCTCGGGGCGGGAGTGGACAGTGTTCCGAATCCCGCTGGACCCCGGAGTCCTCTCGGCCGAGGAACTCCTCGCGTGGTTCGAGGACTGGCAGGACAGTTCCCTGCTCTTCCTGCGCCACCTCGGACAGGTCACGGTGATGGCCGGCGACCCGGACGACCCCGATGGCCCCGACGGCCCGGATACGACGAGAGTCCTGCGGCTGAGCTGGCAGGAGGTCACGACCCTGAGCCTGCCGGTCGACGGTGCGGAGCACGCCGTGCGTGTCCGAGAGGCCCGGACCACCGGGGGATCCCGCTGGCGCGTCTACGACACGCTGATCCCGCCCCGGCCCGGGTGGCACAGGCTGCACAAGAAGCTCGGAGAGACCGTGCCGGTGGCCGTGGCGCTGCCGATGGACGAAGCGGCGACGGGGTGCGTCCACGCGGGGTTGCCAGTGGCTCCGCTCGACGTCCCGGCCCGGGTGCACTCGCAGTTCGACCCGATCGTCAGCCGTGAGGGTTTCGCCGCGAGCGCGTTGAACTCGGCACTGGTCCCGGTCGTCGCCGACCTGTGGCAGGCCGCGGTACTCGATGTGCTCGGACGGGTGGAGCCGTCGGCCTGGCACCTGCTGCCTCTGACCGGGACGTCCGCCCATGGCAAGGCCGGGCTCCCCGACCGCCTCGTCAGCGCATTCCTGGAGCGTGCCAGGGAGGAGGTGGCCGCCGCGCTCACACTGCCGGTGCCGGACGGGACGGCCGTCCCGCTCGCCGACCTCGCGGTCGAGGCGGAGGAGCTCACCGGAGTGATCTCGGAGCGGGACACCGCACGGCTCGCGGAGCTGGAGCACTGCTTCCCGGTTGCCGCACGCGACCAGGACGGCCGGTGGCGCGAGGTGCTTTCCGACTGGAGGACCGCCGGTGCGGTGGAGCTCCCGGACGAGGTCGACGTCTCGGATGCGGTCGGACTGCTCAAGCGGCCCGCCTACGACATCGACCGTACGGTCCGCCTCACCGCCGTTGCCCTCCGCGCCGGCCTGGAGTTCACGATGCGCTTCCGCGCGTGCCTGGCCACGGCTGACGGTCAGCGGCTCGCACCGTACGAGCACCTGTTCGCCGATCGTCGGGGAACAGGGCTGCTGGATCCGTTGGGCGTCCTCCGGGACCTGCATCCCGCCTACTGGACCGACGACGACGCGGCCCGGCGGGTCACCGACTGGCTCCGCAGGAGCGGCTACCTGGTCCGCCGTGACGACACCGCGGCCGTCCTGCGCCGCATCGCGCGCCTGGGCGCCACCGGCGGCCGCCTGCCCGCCACCGACATCTCCGCGACCGACCGGCTGGTCCTGCTCCAACGGGCCCTGGCCGAACTCCCGGCCGCGGAGCGCGAGCGGCTGGGCCCGGGCGTCGGCCGGACCGTGCGGCTCGACGCGTACGAGTACGGGGCGACCGGTGAAGAGAAGGCCTGTCAGGCGGCGCCCGACCGGCTCTACCTCCCCCGGTCGTTGGAGAGCGCAGGAAGCGACCGGTTCGCGACCGCCGCGCACAGGACCCCGGGGCTCCTCTGGGCGCATCGCTCCTACGCCAAGACGCTTCTGCCCGTCTCGCGGAGCGGTGGTCTGAGTCCCACGGCCTTCCTCCGTCTGCTGGGCGTGGCGGACACTCCCCGGCTCGCCCCGGTCGTGCTGGGGGTGAAGAAGTACGACCGGTCCCGCGACACGAGGGCAGGACTGCCCCAAGACCATTGGCTGTCCTCCCGGACACGCACCCAAGCGGTGCGGCGGCTCAGGGCCACGCACACCCTGGAGGACAGGGCCTCGCAGGACCTCGAACGGGTCGTCAAGGACATCACTGCGGAGCGCAACGTCGAGGAGCGGCGGCGGCGTACGGCCGCGCTGCTCCATTCCCTGGCCAAGCTGATCACCGGCCCCGAGGCGACGGTCGAGGCCGCCACGGCCTATCACGGCTGGACCGTGAAAGGCTCCGTTCCCGCGCTGTGGGTCTGGAACCTGCGCGACAGCGCATGGCTGGAGGACGAGAAGGGCAACCTGTGCCGCCCCGGCCACCTCCAGTTGCGCACCCCCGACGCCGAAGCGCTCTACGGACAGGACGAGCCGAACTACGTGCACGCGGAGCTCCAGCACGTGATGGCCAACCGTGCCGACGTGCTCGCGGCCCTGGGAGTGGTCGGCGACCCCGACGTCCCCCAGCTGATCGACCGCCTCCGGCGGCTGCGCAAGCGGCCGTTGGGCACCGGAGACACGGCGGAGGCCCTGCGAACCGAGGTCTACCTGGTCTACCGCGCGCTCGCCAGGCGGCTGACGGAACGCACGGGCGACACCCCTCGTGCGCAGGTCGAGAAGCGGGTGACGGCGGTGCTGCGGGGCGATGACGCCCTCGTCCTCACCGACCTCGGCTGGCGCCGTCCCGAGGACTGCTTCCGGGGCACCGCCATCCTGTACGGCCTGCGCGCCTTCGTCCCGCCCGGCCCTGAGCTGCTGCCGCTCTGGCAGGTCCTGGGGATCGGGGAGCCGGGGCCCGAGGACCTGGTCGAGGCCCTCAAGGAGCTCGCCGCCGGCGGATCCCCGACGGGAGGGGACGGGGAGCGGCTGATGCTGGAGGCGCTGCGGTCGCTGAACAGGCTGGTCAGCAACACGGGTGCCAGCATCGCGCCGGGCCTGAGGGAGAAGCTGCGCTGGCTGCCGCTGTGGACCAGCGCCGGGTGGATCAAACAGCAGAACTCGGTCTACGCCGTGGCTGCCCACCGGTCGGTCGAACTGGCTCTGGCCGATCGTGTCCCGATCTGGCGGCCGGGCGGCGACGCGGAGCAGTTCGCCGGTCTGATGGGCCCGCTCGGCGTGCAGCAGTTGGACATGGCCTCGGCCGAGGCCGTCGAACCCGACACGGCGGTCCCCGATTCCGGCCTCACCGAGAGCTTCCGACGGGCCGTCACCGCTCTGCAGGACCGCCTGGTCCGGGACGAGCCGGCGGCCGCCGAGTCCTTCACGGGCTGGGCGTGGCTCGCGGGCCTGGAGGTGCGCGTCCTGCCGGGTCTGCGCGTCCGGGCGGACCCGGGCAAGGACCGCGAGCCGCTGGAGATCCCCATCGGCGCGCACATCGACCGGTCGGCCAAAGCCCTGTTCCTCTCCACCCCGGCCGAACTGTTCTCCCGACTGGGCACCGGCGCCGCGTTGGCCTGCCATTTCGCGGGCTCCCGCAGCCTGGTGGCCCGCCACTGGCGGGACTTCTGGGAGGAGGACGCCGTCACCACCGGTCACGCCGTACCCCTCACCTCGGCCGGCCAGCGGGACTTCGAGGAACAACGGCGCCGGGACGAACTGCTGCGCGACCGTTCCCTGCAGGCCGCACAGGCGCCGACGCCCGCGAAGCCGGCGAGGCCGGGGCGCCATACCTCGCCGAAGTCCGCCGCACCGGTGCCCGCGCCCCGGCCCGCCCCCGACGGCAAGGCGGCGACGACACCCAAGGCAGCAATTCCGAAGCCGCGCAACGCCGTCGTGCCCGAGCCACCGCGGCTGGTCGACCTCGACCGGCTCGGCCGGCCCACGGTCCGCCGGACCGGGCCGGCCCCCAGCACCACGGGGGGACCGGTCCCGACCCAGGCGCAGCGTCCGTCCCGCACCCGGGCCGGCGGCCTGTCGACCCCCAGGCCGGGCGGTGCTGTGCCCCGCGAGCAGTCCGCTCGGCACGGATTCCAGGACAGCAGCTCCAAGGAGGCCCTGGTCATCCGAACCCTCGCCGCCGTCCTCGGGGAGGACGCGGACAATCTCGACCAGCGCGGAAAGCTGAACGTCGGAGCCGACGCGGTCGACAGCGCCGGCCGCTACTACGAGATCAAGGCACACGGCGGCGCCCGGCCGAGCGACGTCACCCTCACCGCCGCGGAGTACAACCGAGCCCGGGAGCAGGGAGAGAACTACATCCTGCTCGTCGCCGAACACCTCAACGAGGACAGCGGAGGGGAACCGGTCCTGACCCAGATCAGCGACCCGCTGGCCAAGCTCGACCTGGAGCCCCTGTCGGACGTCCGGCTCAAGGGCCTGCGCGGAGCCGACTTGGAGACCGTCGTGTGGGAGTGGCCGACGACCTGACCCGGACGGGGTGCGCGTTCTTGACGTGGGAAGGCGGAAGTCCCGTACGTGTCGGAGTCGGCGCGTACGGGGCGTCAGTCCCACCAGAAGGACCAGACGTGGGAGCGGACCTGCCCGTCGCCGGCCTTCTCCAGGTCCTGGATGTCGTCGAAGGCGTAGGCGTGCTGCTCGATGGCGACCCGGGCCGCGGTGAGCCGGTCGCTCGGCGGGTGGGTGACCAGTAGTTCGAGGCAGGAGCTGCCCGCGTAGTAGAGCTCGGCACCGAATCGCTCGTACCAGCTGCGCAGCACCGCGACGTGCCAGGCGGGCAGGAGTTGGCGGTGGTCGTCCCCGAGGGGGGAGAAGTTCCAGTTCGGTGTCTCGAAGGCCTTGGGCAGGAGCGCCGGCACCTCGTAGCCGTGGCGGGCTTGGACGAAGCAGATCGAGACGTTGCCGGAGCCGGAGTGGAACCGGCCGGGGCGGGTATGCGGGTCGGCTTCGGGGTGCTCGGTGAGGTCTGCGGCGAGGGTCTCCTCGAACAAGTCGGACGGGAGGGCCATGGGCGGGCCCTCCCAGTCGGCGAGGTTCCACTCCCGGGCGGCCGAGACCAGTTCCTGGACCACCTCCTCCGGGTCCTGGGCGAGGGCGCGGGCGAGGCCTTCCGGGCCGCCGCCGGACCAGGGGCCGCCGATCGCCTCCCGGGCCGCGAAGTCACTGCTCCACAGCGGTGAGACGAAGGGGTACCACCCGGTCCGGGTGTGCTCGCGATGGTGGTGCAGCCAGGTCTCGTAGGCCTGTGCCTTGGGGACACGGATCTCCAGGACGGTGACCGAGTCGCCGACCGTGGCGCTGTGCACCTCTGCCTGGAGGCGTTCGGTCATGGCCTGCTCGGACAGGGCGCGGAGGTGGTTCATGGGTTCCTTGCAGCAGGATCGGACGGCGGCCCGGAACGGGGATGCCGTTCCGGACCGCCGCGAGGAACTGGGTGGTCATCGGAGGGTGATTGTTGTCCGGTAGCCGTCGTCGATGGGGTGGACCTGCGAGAGGTTTACGGTCCCCTTGCCAGGGGTCTTGAGCCATCCGTTGACCTTGTTCTTCGCCTCTCGCTCTGTGATGTTGGGGGTCAAGAACATGATGTGGACGGAATCGGCTCCCTGCGTGTTGGCCTTTGAGAGGGCGCCGTTGATTCGGTTTGCAGCGGGTCGACGCTGAGGAAGCGGTGGTGGAAGCGGCGTACTCGCGGGCGCCGAGATGGGTGAAGCCGGTGGTGGTGTCACTCTCGAGCGGCTGGGGCCGTCCCACTCGGAAGGAGGACGGGAATCGGATTTTCCGCGGAAAATCCGATTCCCGTCCTCGCGTGAGAGCCGGGCTCGACCTGTGGCATCTGATGGAGATCGGCCACCTGTTCGGCCTCGCAGGAGCGGAACCGGGAGCACTGCGGCGGACCTTTGCCGGCACCGGGCTGAGCAGTTGATCGGGTGTACCCGTCCGGTGGGTGACCGGTGACGCGACGTGCGACCGGATCGGGCTGTTGATGATTTTCGCGGCTGGGGGACGTCTTCAGCAGCCAGAGCCAACGGTGAGGGACGTCAGGCGACCGTCCGCCTCCATGGAGAGGCCCTCCAGACGGACTGGGCCGTCGTGCTGCCCGCAGAGAACACTGATCGACGCGGCGACCTCATCGATGGCCGCCTTGCCTTCGGCTGCGCGATCCACGGCTAGGAGCAGCTGGCCGAGGTTGAGTGACGCCACGATCCGATGGCGTGGATCGACGTCCGCCGGCAGCAGCGCAAGGCACTCCTGCCGGGCGGCGACGGCCTCGTCCGCCCGTCCCAGGGACCTGAGGACGACGCAGAGGTTGCTCAACTCGACGTTCTCGGCGGCGAAGTCCCCGCGCTCACGCGCCACGTGCACGGCCCTGCCCATCACCTCGGCCGCCTGGTCCAGCGCTCCCGACTGGCACAGGGAGACGGCCAGCGAATGCAGGACCCGGCCCTCGTTCGCCAAGTCGTCGGCCGCGCGGTAGAGGGTCGCCGCCTCGCGGGTCGCTTCGGCCGCATCCTCGAAGCGGTCGACCTTGCGGTAGACGTTTCCCAGGATGGCCAGCGTGTTCGCCAGGTCGCGGTCGGCCTCCAGTTTCCGCGTCAGGCCGGCCGACTCCTCGAGGGCGTCGACAGCCTTGCTGAGCTCCCCGGCGGCCCGATGGCTCAGCCCGAGGGCGGACAGTGACCTGGCAAGGTCGCGCGGATACCCGAACTCGCGGAACAATGCGGTGGCCGCCCGATGGTACTCGGCCGACTGCTTTGGCTCCTCACCACGGAGCGCGTCTCCCAAGCAGTCCAGGCCTACTGCCTCGCTCCGGCGGTCGCCGGTCCGCCGGGCGATGTCCACGATCTCGTGGTAAACGGCGCTGGCCTCCGAGGCCATCCCTAGGTGGAGCCGGGCGTTGCCGAGGCCGATCAGTGCTGCGATCTCCGCGGACGCGTCGGCGTTCACTCGGGCCATCGTCGCGACCGCCTGCAGGACCGTTACTGCCTCCCGGTCCCGACCGGTTGTCAGCAGCATGTGGCCGAAGGTGTTGATCGCGTTGACCTTGGCGTCCCAGGGGAGGTCGCGCTGCATCGCCATCTGTACGGCATGCATCGCGAGGAGTTCGAGGTCTGCGAACCTCCGCCGCTGGGAAAGGTGCTCCGCCAGGGCTGACGTGAGGGTGATCCCCCGTGGATCGCCGTGGCGGAGGGCCAGCCTCGTCGCGGAGACCAGGTTCTCCCGCTCTGCGTCGAGCCATGCGCGGGCTTCCGACGGTCGGGCGAACCGACTCGCTTCGACGGAACAGACGTTGGGGGCCGTGACGCTGATCGCCTGCATAACCTGATCGGTGAAGTGTGCCACCAGGCGCGCCAGTGCGGCCGGACGCGCGTCTGCGGCCGTAGCCTCGTCCCCCTTGCCGTGCGCGTACAACCGCACCAGATCGTGCATGTGCCAACGCCCGTACACCGTGCTCGGCTCGATTAGGTGGGCCCGGCCAAGGGCTTCAAGGCGATGCCGCGTCTCGCGCTCTGGCCGGTCGGCGAGGACGGCGGCCGTCGACACCGAGAAGTCCGGCCCGGGGTTGGCCGCGACGTGCCGCAGCAGCTCCGCCTGCTCCGCATCGAGGTGCTGGTAGGAGAGTTCGAGGGCGGTCCGGACGCTCACACCCTCGCGCGCGAGTTCGTCGAGCCGGGCGCGGGTGTCCCGCAGTTCCTCCGCCAGCGAGGTGAGCGAGCGACGGGGCTGGTCGGCCAGCAGCGACGCCGCGATGCGCAGTGCGAGCGGAAGGTGTCCGCACAACTCGGCGACCTCCAGCGCGGACTCGCCCTCGTCGTTCACGCGGGACTCGGTGGCGCCCCGGGCAATCGTCAGCGACCGGCGCAGCAGGCCGACCGAGTCCTCCTCGGGGAGTACGCCCAGCTCCACGATCCGCGCGTCGAGCCCGCCGAGCGTGTGCCGGGAGGTCAGCAGCGCCGCCCCTGCATCGGGTGGTGGCAGCAGCCGTACCACCTGACTGGCTGCGGAGGCGTTGTCGATCACGACCAGCAGGTGGTCCCCGTGCCGGGCGAGCCCGGTAAGGATCGACCGGTACAGCCGTGTTCGGGCGTCGACGTCCGGGGGGACGTGCTCGGCCGGCACGCCGAGGGAGCGGAGGAATCCGTCCAGCGCCCGCTCCGGTGACACCAGCCGCCGCTCGTCGTACCCGGCGAGGTCGACGAACAGCACTCCGCCGGAGAACCACCCACGGGATGTCGCCGATGCAACCGCGTGCAGCGCGAGTTCCGTCTTCCCGACCCCCGCGAGCCCAGCGACGAGGACGGCGGACGGCCCTGCCAGCGCGTCGAGGACGACGGCAGTTTCCTCCTCCCGCCCGATGAACGCCCGGGTGGCGGCGGGGACCCCGCTCAGCGCCACGGGCGGGGCCGCCGGAACCGACAGTGTGACGTCTCGGCCCTGGACGACCGTCCCGTGGAACGTTCCGCCCGTCACCCGGTTGTGCGTCTCCACTTGCTCCGGCACCTCGTAAACCACGCCCTGCCCCCTTTCGCGCGTCTTTGAGCAGACTAACGGGAGGTGGCAGGGCTTCCGTGCTCGGTGGTTGTCGACCCCGTCTGTGCGTGGGTGACCCCGAAGTGGCGTTCCAGATGGGCCAGACCATCAAATCGGCCCCGCCCGCGGGGGGTGACCCCCAGGCCTTGACCTCTTGCGAGGTGTGCCTCTCATCAGCCCAGCCTGCGCGGAGGCGACCCGGAACACTGGCAGTTCGTCACCGGGTCCGAAGGTGACCGCCTGCCCCTGTGCGGTGCGCGGGCGGCACTGCAGAGGCGCCCCACTGATGGAGAGCACCGTGCGGCCCCCGCCGGACCGTGACCCCGGCCCCGGCCGGTCCGCTCCGCTCCGCCGCCCGAACTTCCCCATGCGGCTGCGCCGTCGCCTACAGTGAGAGCTTCTTGCGGACGGGACCGGGTGACGGCACGAGCGGGGAGGGGGCCGGAGTGGAGCGACGCGTGCGTCGGACCGCGGCGGCCGCGCTGTCCTGGGCGTTCCTCGCGGCCTGGGCCGTCTGCCAGGTCCTCCTCGGCACGGCGACGGGCGCGGCGCAGCCGGCCCTCGGTGCGCCGCCCGCCGTCGCCGCCCCGGCCGCCCCGGCCGCTGTACGGCTCGGTCCGGCGGGCGCGGAGGTCCGGCGCTCCGCGGACCGCACCGGCTCCGATGTCGTCCAGCGGCAGTCGGCCGCCGCCGAGCCCGGTGTCCGGCTGCCCGCGCTCCCGCCGGCCGTGCTTCCGGTCGCCCGGACGGACGCCCCCCGGTTCCGGCCCGGGGTGTACGCCGCGGGTCCGCGCCAGGAGCGGGCGCCGCCGTCCGACCGCTACGACCCCCGCCACACCCGCGGTCCCCCCTCCACCCGGTCCAGCTGACGTCCCATCGCGCCCGCCGACCCGGGTGCCGCGGCCTGCCCGCGGCCCGGACGGGAGGGCTCCGGCCACCGTGCCCGGAGCGTTCCCGGCGGCGCGCCGTCCCCTCGCGTCCGCCCGTCCCGGGTGCGGCGTCCCCC